>NZ_LWGF01000750.1:0-1543 GCF_001635355.1 Oleiphilus sp. HI0125 | reverse complement strand
TGTTGCTAGCATCTGGAACTGCTACGCTTGAGTGTATGTTGATGAAACGGCCAATGGTTGTATCGTATCGTTTGAACGAGCTTACGTACTGGGTGATGCAGAGGTTAATTAAGACGCCATTTGTCGCTTTGCCAAACTTATTAGCGAATAAGCTACTAGTGCCAGAGTTGTTACAAGACGACGCAACGGCGGTTAATATATCTAAGGCTGCTTTAGAGCGCCTTTCTGATGAGGGTCAGAACGAAGTCGCTGCTACTTTCACTTCTCTACATGAAAGCCTGCAACGTAACGCTAGTTCCGAAGCTGCTCAAGCTGTTTTGGATTTGGTTCGCCGTTAATGGAATGCTTCTTCCGTGATGATTTTCAGTACGCTAAGGGCTATTCTGGGCAGTTATTAGCTGGAGTTGATGAGGTTGGCCGAGGGCCGCTTGTTGGTTCTGTGGTTGCTGCAGCCGTAATTCTTGATCCTGACCAAGAAATTGAAGGTTTAGCAGACTCTAAAAAACTGTCTGAAAAAAAACGCACGAAACTTGCTGACGAAATTAAGAGTAAAGCGCTTGCGTGGTCTATCGCTGAAGCAAGCCCAGCGGAGATCGATGAGCTAAACATTTTCCATGCCTCCATGTTAGCGATGGAGCGTGCGGTTAACTCTCTTAGCGTTCGTCCCGAGCATGTGCTTGTCGATGGAAATCGTGTTCCAAAGGGTCTCAATTGCTCAGCAAGTCCTTTAATAAAGGGGGATGCATTGGCGAAGTGTATTAGCGCCGCTTCTATTCTCGCCAAGGTATGGCGCGACGCTGATATGGTTCGTCTGGATGCTTACTATCCTGAGTATGGATTCGCGAAGCATAAAGGCTATCCCACAAAGGCGCATTTTCTTGCGCTTGATCAACATGGTGTTTGTCCAGAGCATCGAAAGTCTTTTGCTCCCGTTGCAAAGTTGTTGCACAAAACTACTAGTTAGCAGGTTCTGCGTGACTTAGCACTTATATTGGATTTGCAGTAATTCACAAAACGAAAATTGGTCAAAAATATGACGCAAAGCTAGTATTATATGCGATGTAATTCCGTCTAAATTCCTGAGGTACGACTACGCTTTTCTCACTGATACGAATTTTGGTGAGAATTAAGATGGTTTACCAAGCGACTCAAAACTTATTGAAAACCTCTATCCTAGCAAGCGTTTTAGGGCTCGCGGCATGCGGGGGTGGCGGTTCCGGCTCTGATGACGCTAGTGCGGCGCCTGTTGCAACCGCTGCATTGTCAGGTGAGGTGTCTGTAAGTGGTCGCGCAGTCAAAGGTGTCATCAAGCAGGGTTTGGTGACGGCATATCGTATTCAAACGAATGGCCAAAAGAATGTCGCCTCTTCAGTAGTTGGGAGTCCGGTGCGCACAGATTCTGAAGGCTATTACTCAATTAATCTTCCTCGCAGTGTTGTAGGTGAGCAGATTGTTTTTGAGGTGACGGCTGATGAGCAAACGCGAATGACTTGTGAGGCGACGAGCGGTTGTAGCGAAAACGGTGTGTACGATTTCGGCGAAG
>NZ_LWGF01000749.1:0-2289 GCF_001635355.1 Oleiphilus sp. HI0125 | reverse complement strand
GCCTTCACAGGCACTCCTGAAAACGCAGATACCATCGCTGTGCACATGGCAATACCAGCACTTGGCCCATCTTTTGGAGTCGCACCTTCTGGCACATGAATATGCACATCGTTAGTCTCATGGAAATTGGCATCAATACCCAATGCATCGGCTCGGCTACGAACAACCGTCATAGCTGCCTGAATAGACTCTAGCATTACATCACCAAGAGAACCCGTTCGAACAACTTTACCCTTACCGACAACACTCGAGCACTCTATTGTGAGCAACTCACCGCCTACCTGAGTCCAAGCTAATCCGGTTACATGCCCGATACGATCCTCGACATCCGCTTTACCGTAACTGAACTTCCTTACGCCTAAAAAGTCAGACAGATTATCTGCGTCGACACGCAACTGGCCGTTTACTTCTTTGAGGGCAATCTGCTTAACAACCTTCCTGCACAGCTTTGCAATTTCACGCTCTAAGCCACGCACTCCAGCCTCTCGCGTATAGTATCGAACAACATCGCGCACTGCTGACTCGTCGATTATAAGCTCTCCCTCTTTAAGCCCATTATCCTTGACTTGCTTAGGAATTAAATAACGCTCGGAAATATTCAACTTCTCATCCTCGGTATAACCAGGAATTCGAATTACTTCCATTCTATCCAGCAATGCCGGCGGAATATTCATCGAGTTGGACGTACAAACGAACATCACATCAGACAAATCGTAATCGACTTCTAGGTAATGATCGCTAAACGTTGAGTTTTGCTCGGGATCTAAAACCTCCAATAGGGCAGATGCTGGATCACCACGATGATCCATCCCCATTTTATCGATCTCATCCAAAAGGAACATCGGATTCTTAACACCGATCTTGGTCATTTTCTGGACCAATTTACCCGGCATTGACCCAATATAGGTACGACGGTGACCACGTATTTCTGCCTCATCACGAACACCACCCAAAGCAACACGTGTAAACTTTCGATTTGTGGCTTTTGCTATCGATTTACCTAATGAAGTTTTACCTACACCTGGAGGACCCACAAGACATAACACAGGGCCTTTTAATTTTTTAACACGCCCTTGAACCGCCAAATATTCGAGAATACGATCTTTTACTTCCTCTAACCCATAATGGTCACTATCAAGAATTTCTCTCGCTTTAGCTAGGTCGTTTCTTACCTTACTACGCTTCTTCCAAGGCATACCAACAAGCCAATCAATATAGCCGCGAACAACCGATGCTTCTGATGACATTGGCGACATCATTTTTAGCTTCTTAAGCTCGCTCTCAGCTTTTTCTTTTGCGTCTGCACTTAAGCCAACAGTCGCAATTTTATTTTCTAATTCTTCAAACTCGTTGCCACCTTCTCCAAGAGTACCCATTTCCTTTTGAATAGCTTTCATCTGCTCATTCAAGTAGTACTCTCGCTGACTCTTTTCCATTTGCTTTTTAACGCGTCCACGAATGCGTTTTTCTACCTGAATAAGATCAACCTCTCCTTCAATAACAGCAAGTAGAAACTCAACACGCTGAACAACATCTGACTCTTCCAATACTTCCTGCTTATCTGAGATCTTCATCTCTAAATGTGTCGCAATCGTATCAATCAAACGCAAAGGCTCTTCAATCGAGGACAATGTGCTCACGACTTCATTCGGAACCTTCTTACTAACCTTAGCGAATTTTTCAAACTCACTAACCAACGCACTCGCCAGCGCTTGAAGCTCAACACCCTCAGGAATATTTTCAACAAGGTCATGTATTTGCGCTGAGACGAACTCTTCTTCATTAATCGCATCAACGACAACTCGCTTTTCACCCTCAACCAAAACTTTTACTGTACCATCCGGCAATTTGAGCATTTGCAAAATGGTGGCGAGCGTTCCAACGCGATACAACTCATCGATGCCCGGATCCTCATGATTAGCTTCTTTTTGAGTTACAAGAAGGAGTTTTTTACCCGCTTCCATAGCGGCCTCCAATGCTTGAATAGATTTTTCTCTACCCACAAACAAAGGCGCAACCATAGACGGAAATACAACTACATCTCGAAGCGGCAACATAGGTAAACCTACCACTTCATTTTCAACCTTATTTTCTATCTCACTCATTAATTGCATCTCCTACTCGCGTGAATATTTTGTAGATATGGGCAAACAGCATATTTACAAGGAGGCTAGTCCAACAAAAAAAGAAATCATTTTTAAATACGAAAAAACCAGCCGATTGGCTGGTTTTTTAATCAAATACTAAGACAGAATTATTCAGGCATTGCTTTCGCCTGATCTTTATTGT
>NZ_LWGF01000748.1:0-2140 GCF_001635355.1 Oleiphilus sp. HI0125 | reverse complement strand
CCAAGCTTGCTGTAAAAGCAAAAGAAAAGTCCCACTTTTTACCCTCTATTGTTTCTACCAATCCAGACGTCACCCGAGTTATCGAGTCAATGGGTTTTGACAGCGTTTTCTTGATTACGCGTGAACCGATTGAAAATGAGTCAGAACTGTTAGAAATGCCACAAAGCCCTCTTCAAGAAGAAGAAATGCGCCAGACGGTTTTAAAAGCGCATAAAGTCTTGATGGACATTAACGAGAGCAATTGTACGAAGTTTCGTGACCTTGTTGATGCACTAGAAGGCAACGACGTTGTGACCTTTAAAGCAGGCTAGCCCTGTAAGTTATTCAAGAGATTTTTAAATGAGCGATTGCAAACGCATTGCCGTTCTTGGTGGTGGGAGCTTCGGCACCGTCATTGCAAATATTGCTGCTGAGAATGGATATGACGTTGCTCTTTGGATGCGCAATGAAGACGCCGTTCAAGAGATTCAACAAACGGGTATCAACCAACGATACTTGCCAGATTTAGTACTTCACGAAAACTTATCCGTCAGTAGCGATCTTCAGACTGCGGTCGATGGCGCGAATGTTATCTTTTTTGCTATCCCTAGTAAGTCATTTCGTATGGTTGTGGAGCAAGTTTCAGGCTTCATTTCTGAAGGACAGATGGTTGTTAGTACGACTAAAGGCATTGAACCTGGCACACTAAATCTGATGAGCGATATTCTTCGCTCTGAATTGCCAAACAATCGTGTTGGTGTCATGGGTGGGCCTAATCTCGCAAAAGAAATTGCGAAACATGAAATTACCGCTACTGTAATTGCGAGTGAAGATTCTGATTTGCGCCGTATTGTGCAAGAAGCGCTTAGCTGCGAATACTTTCGAGTGTATGCGAGTGCCGATGTGTACGGGGTAGAGCTTGGCGGTGCTCTCAAAAATATCTACGCGATTATTGCTGGCATTGCTGCGGCTAAGAAATTAGGTGAGAACACGATTGCTATGCTGCTAACACGTTCCATTGCTGAGATGGGACGTTTTGCTGAGCGTCAGGGCGCGAATCCGATGACTTTTCTAGGTTTATCTGGCGTGGGTGACTTAATCGCAACGTGTTGTTCTCCATTGAGCCGAAATTACCGAGTGGGCTTTGCCTTTGGCGAAGGGAAAAACCTCGAGCAAGCAATCGAAAGCTTGGGTGAGGTCGCTGAGGGTGTGAACACGCTTAAGCAGGTAAAACGCTATGCGGATGAACATGATATTTACATGCCGCTCGTGCAGGGCTTATATAAGGTTATGTATGAGCAGCAGCCGATCTCAATGGTTGTAAAAGGATTGATGCTCGCTGAGCGTAATACAGATGTTGAATATACTTTACCGAAGGATGAAATTTAATGCGTATCGCGTATGTTTTATTGTTTTGTGTTGTTTTCAGCTTTTCTGAGATCGTCATTGCGGTGATCGCTTTAATTCAGAGTATTTTGAGTGTGACAGTCGGCGAACCAAGTGAAACGCTTAAGGATTTTGGTGCGCGACTGGGTGTGTATTTAAAGCAAATCTCTGAATTTATCAGTTTCTCCTCAGACGAAAAGCCGTTCCCTTTCGCTGACTGGCCAGAACCCGAGAGCAAGCGAGATAGTACGAATGATTGATTTGTTTTTGTGCCGTCACGGTGAAGCATCTTTTGATGCGCCAAGTGATCGACAACGTCCATTGACCGATGCCGGCATTGCAAAGACAAAAGAAACTATTCTTCGCCTATCTAAGATGAATATGTCTGTAAGCGACATCTGGTGTAGTGACTTGATGCGAGCACAACAGACAGCGCAATTATTTTCATCAGAATATAGTCTTATCGTCGAAGAGCAGACGTTTCTTCGTCCTGATTCTGACCCTGAGCGTGCGACAAGAAAGCTAAATTTATTACGCGATGATCAAACCTTGCTGATTGTGGCGCATATGCCATTGCTTGGAGAGCTAGTCAGCCTCTTAACAGAAGGGCACCCCTACACTAGCTATCCTTTTCAAACAAGCGAGTTAGTGCACTTACGTGGTGAAGTGATCGCCTCTGGCATGTGTGATATCGTCCCCGTTTAACGAACAAACTTTTTACTAGAGTTATGAATTTCTACCCGATTGACTATATCGAGCCGGTGTTTCGTCCACC
>NZ_LWGF01000747.1:0-1151 GCF_001635355.1 Oleiphilus sp. HI0125 | reverse complement strand
TCCTCTTGCTTACTGCGCTTAAACGCTGAGCTATGCGACTACATCCGCGGAACGAACAATAGTCGAGAAATACTGCAAGAACTCGAACAAAAAAATCTTTTCCTGATCCCGCTAGATAGCCAAGGTGAGTGGTTTCGCTACCACGAGATGTTTAGAGACTCACTACTCAAACGATTACGAAAGAACCAAAAAGCACATCTAATTGAGCTACAAACTCGCGCTATAGACTGGCTCATCGAGCATAACCAACCACATGAAGCCATCGAACAAGCTGTGCTTCTTCAAGAGTGGGAACTTCTAGCAAGACTACTTGAAAGCAACGGCAACAATTTAATTCATGAAGGGCATCATCTGCCGATGCTCGAATGGATAGCTGCCATTCCAGAGCAACTCAAATCTCGCTCACCCAGAATTCTTCTATTGAGAATTTGGGCCCTATTTTTCAGTAATAAAATCGAGGTCATCCAACCTCTGCTTGATGAATTAGAAGCATTAATCGATCAACAGCGTCTAGCAAACATAGAGACCAGTACTGACGAGCTTGTTGATCTACATAGCGAAATCTCATTAATTCGCTCTTATATCGCCCGTTCGCAATCAGATCTACGTGGCGCTAGTCAGCTGACTAAGCAGGTATTAGAGGAATTAGACAGCACTAATATGCCACTCAAATCAGTGACATACTATGGAATTGGCTTAGACAGCTTCACGGTGGGTGATTTAGAGTCTGCTGAGACAGCTTTAAAAGCAGCTATAGAGCACGGCAAACGAGAAAAGAAATACACAACCGTGCTTTCTAGTAGCGGTTTACTTGGTTGGATCTACTACTACCAAGGCAAACTTGATGCGGCGCTTGAAACGGGAATGCAGAATCAACACTGGATAGATAGCTTCCACGATCCATCACAACCAAGAATTTTATCGTGCTGGCAAAACAGTATTCTGGCGATGATCTACCTCGAACGAGGTGAGATTACTATTTCGTCGGCCTACATTAACCCCTTGCTGAAGCACATCAATATCGGAACAGAGCCCGGCCTACATATATTAATTCAATACACGCAAGCTAATGTATTGTTTTCGAAAGGCGAGTTTATCGAAGCGATAGAACGCCTAGATGATGCCATCAACGTCTATGAACACAAAAAAGA
>NZ_LWGF01000746.1:0-22278 GCF_001635355.1 Oleiphilus sp. HI0125 | reverse complement strand
TATTAGCCACACGCTGATGCATTCATACGACTAGAGAGCAGTTAAGCAATGGGTAGAAAAAACCGTAGCGAAGAGAAACGTCAAGACATACTCGACGCATTTGAGAACGTTATTTTGCGTGATGGGTTTGCTGGCGCATCGCAGCGAAAAATCGCTGAAGAAGCTGGTGTTAATCAGCCGATTATCCATCATTACTTTTCAGGTGGAGATGAGCTCTTAGATGCTCTATTACAGCGCATTACTGAGCGTTATCGCCAAGCCTTAAATGCATTTATCACCACGAGTGCTCAGAGCGACCAAGATCCTTCACTCGAAGACATTCTAAGCTTTTTGTGTTCTGCTGAATTTCATCAGGTGAGCCTACAGAATGAGGTGATGTTTCGATTAATCGGTCAGACAAAGCACACCAATAAAACGACAAATCGCTTGGCCGAGGTTTACCACGAGCTTCTTGCTGAAATTCGTACTTATTTAGAAAAGGCGCAAGTAAACAATACCGAGCAAATCGCCTATACCATCATGTGCATCATCATTGGTCATGACTGGGCAAAAGTTTTAGGCTTTGGCGAACACAGAAACGACATGATGAGCACAACACTCATGTCGCTCGTATCTGAAACTAATGCCGACTACACCAAACGCGCAGAACCAAGTGATCTTGCTGGTGCGTTGTAGTTTTGCAGTTATAAGCAACTAGCTCAACTTCTCATGAGAACACGGTATGCATCTCAATGACATACTGTTTTCCAGCCCACCCTCTTTAAATGTTCTCTTCAGTCCCAATATTCAAATGTGTTCCTAACAACGATGACGAGCCATTTTGAAAACACTCCTTAAGAGAAATCGAAACCGCTTACTTGCTGTACTCACAAGCATCACAATCTTAAGCATGACGACTGGCTGTTCAGCTCTCGCACACAAACCATACATTCCGATGAATGAATCGGCTCAGTACTACAATTATCTACAACCGAGTTTTTCAGATTATCTTGAGGAAAGTGAGCGTTGGTTAAGTGAACACCGCGCCTATATTTCCGAGGATCATGCAAAAGAACTAGCGATGAATATGCCCTTTGAAGTAAGACCCTCGGCACCTTCAAACAAAGCAATTCTCTTCGTGCATGGTCTTGGCGACTCACCCTATAGCTTTTCAGATTTAGGCAACACTATGGCTGAGCAAGGTTTCTATGTGCAGTCACTTTTGCTTCCTGGGCATGGTAGTAAGCCTGAGGATCTCATGTTGCCTAGCTATGAAGACTGGCAAACGATCGTTGACCATTACGCCGAGCTATTAAAGGGAGAATACGATGAAGTATGGCTAGGCGGTTTTTCAACCGGAGCCAACCTTATTACCATCAACACGATAGAACGCGGCAATGTAGATGGGCTGATTTTAGTTTCACCCGGTTATCAATCACGTGCACCAATACTCGAGAAATTCGCGCCTTTTGTCTCTCTGTTTGTGGATGGCTACAAAACCGAAGAGCAAAATTTAGCACGCTATACCTCGGCACCGATTAACGGTGCGATCGCCTATTCCGAAAGTGCGCAACGTGTGCGTGATCTGCTTGAAGAAAATACCATTTCTGTACCTGCTCTATTAATTATGAGTGAAGCAGATAGCGTGATTGACCCTGAAGAAACACAAGAATTGTTTAGCCAGCATTTCAATCATCCAACTAATCAAACCATTTGGTATGGTGAGTCCCGTTTCGACGAACCAAGTATCTTGTTTGAATCGATGCGTATTGCTGACAAACGTATAAGTACTGGATCGCATATGAGCCCACTATTTGCGCCCTCTAACTTTTACTACGGCGAGCAAGCAGAGAGAACCATGTGTTTGAATAGTATGAGCTTGCGAGATCTTAAGCACTGCAACGATGGCCGCGAAGTATGGTACTCAGCATGGGGCTATACAGAAAAAGGTAAAGTACATGCCCGCTTAACCTACAACCCGTATTATGCTGAGCTGGAATCAACAATTAGCGAAATGGCTGAGTTATAACGCGGTGTAACTGGAGAAAAGGAACGCTCTCGGTAACACCAGCACTGGAGCGTTCATTCATCAAGACGTATTTTTAAGATGAAGTGTTGAAATGGAGTGTTAAGAAAGCTTATCTAGAAGCGCATCAAAAAACTCAGACTGAGAGTTATCTCGGCCTACGGATGTATCAAAACGTTGTTGTAAGTCTTTAAGCAAAGACTCGCCTGTCTGCTCAAGCCCCACTTTTTCACTAAACTCTTGTGCGGTTTTTAGAAGCTTTTCTACGCGCTCAGCATAATCACTGAGCAAAGTTTGAATACCGAGCGGAAGCTGCGGAGCGCGATACTCATCGGGAACAGGCGTATTGAATTGAGCAGCCCGCACATCGGTTTGCTCAATAACAGAAACACTAGAAGACTGGAGATCAACGCTAAATTGAGCGATCTGCGAACTATCGAATTCCAAAGACAATGCTTGATTAAACGCGCTCGCGATATCGCCCTCAAAAAACGAGTCACTTAAATCAGCGACTTGCTGTAAGAGATCATCCAGTGCAGCCCGCTCATCCTCGTTTAAATCACCATTCACTTGAATAGAAAACGCGCTTGCGGTCGTCGTATCGCTACTAAAACGACTAGCCGATACGCCATTAGATTGAACTGCTGAGAACTGTTCTCGACGTTGGAACAGTTCCTGTGCAGATATTTGAATACGATCACCTTCCTGAGTAGTCAACTCAAACTGAAAACTCGCTTGCGAGCGTTCAAAACTTTTTCGATCCGTTAATGCTGCAAACGAATTGCTCGACAAACTGGTCGGCACGCCCTCATCGGCAGGTTTTAAGCTTTCTTCAATTTGATCAA
Source organism: Oleiphilus sp. HI0125 (assembly GCF_001635355.1). Taxonomy (NCBI): domain Bacteria; kingdom Pseudomonadati; phylum Pseudomonadota; class Gammaproteobacteria; order Oceanospirillales; family Oleiphilaceae; genus Oleiphilus; species Oleiphilus sp. HI0125. Next base: position 19,428 of record NZ_LWGF01000746.1, on the reverse strand, counting down.
TACGTGTGCCGATCCCTCGTTCCGCTGCGTCGATATTTGAGGACAGCTCTGGGTCTAAACGATCAAGACTTGCAATGTCTTCGCGCGCTAACTGAAAACCTTTTGCAACGCCTTCTCTTGCCTGCGCTATTAGATCTTCTAATTCAGCCTGACTCGCGCCTTCGTTTCGACGCTCAGTAATACGCTGTTCGATAAACCCTGAGACAGTATCCACTACCTTCTGAACGTCAAAAACCTTGTTCCCTGGGTCATTTTCGGGTGATGGTTTTACATCGACACCCATCCCACGCTTCAAGCCCTGAGAGAAAAGCGTTGCAGTATCGCTCGGACGCTCTGAAACAAGACCATTATCCGCGCGTACATTCGGTGTTAAGTTATTGAGAAAAGAAACCACGTGTCTCCACCCTACTGAGGTATTGATTACATTTACTATGGTACGTTATCGACCGAAAACTAGGACCCTTTAAGTACAAAAAGTGCAAATTTATTTCGCTTTATTTCTTCGATCTATTTCGCCCTCTATGTCGTAGCTAAACTTGCGTGAAACTTTTTCACTAACGACTAGTCTACAGGGCACAACGAAAAGGTCTTAAACTATGCAAACACTATTACGCTACCTTAGTTTCGTCACCCTTCTTACTCTGTTTATATCACCTGCAAATGCCGTGGAACAGGTTTATACAGATTTCTTTGGCAAGGCGATTGAAGGCTACGATCCAGTCGCATATTTCTCCCAATCGAAGCCCGTCAAAGGCGAAAGTGAGTTTACGTATGAGTGGAATGGCGCAACCTGGTACTTTGCAAATGCAGAAAACAAACAGCTGTTCATTGATAACCCTGAACAGTTCGCACCACAATATGGTGGCTATTGCGCATGGGCTGTTAGCCAAGGTTACACGGCAAAGATTGATCCTGAAGCTTGGCGCATTCACGAGGGCAAGCTCTACCTAAACTACAACCAGTCAGTGCAATTTACCTGGGCAAAGGACATCCCAGGAAACGTTAGTCGCGCCGATAAGAACTGGCCGAAACTCACATCAAATTAAGCAGAGAGAACTAGTTGATTAAACAAGACAGTGTAATTCGTCTGCCAGAATTTGTAGGTGTTCGATTACTTTAAAACCTACGCATGTTCACTCGATATAAATTCCGTCCACTCATTTGGCTCTGTTTACTCTGTTCGATCTCGCTTCAAGTACAGTCTGACCAGGTTCTTACTTTATTTGTAAAGCCTGACAACGAACCCAAACAGTTTGCCAATGCTAATGGAATGCCGAGCGGTTACAGCCTAGAAATCGCAGCCGAAGCAATTCGACGAACGAGCTATGAGCCTAACTTAAAAGTGAGACCTTGGGAGCGAGCGCAACAAGAGGCCTTAAAGGGTGATGGCGTATTAACAGGGTTTTCGAAGACACCCTAACGCGAAAATCATTATCTATTCTCGGGCCCAATCTTAATGGATCATGTGCTGCTAGTATCTAGAAAAGATCAGTCTTTCACTTTTACTAGTTACAATGATCCGAAAGGCAAAACACTCGCAATGAGCAGAGGCAGCAATTATTCAGGCAAGTTTGCTCAACAAAAAATCAGCTCACATTTGTAAAAGATGAAGGGACCTAGCAACGTATTCTTCTGCTTGCATCAGGAAGAGTGGACGCGGCAATATTCTCTAGGGATCGTTATCTGATGAATTACAATGCGAAAAAGCCGGACTTAGTCCTGACGATTTTGAATTTTCTGAGTAGGTCATTTCTCGCGATCCAAACTTTATCGGTATTCCAAGATCATTGAATCATCACGATGCCAAAGAAGTAAAACATGCTCTCGACAAAGCCATTCAATCCATGATAGAAGACGGCACAATAGACGCAATACTCTCAAAATATTAGACGCAGAATACTCAGTTAGGCAGTGTCTTTTTCATCCTTCTTAGCGTCTTACTCCTCATCACTCTCTTGTTCGATAACAGGATTTTTGATCACCCCTTTTTGCAGTATCAAATTATTCGGATAAGTAATTAATTCTTCGCCTCTACGCATCAACACATGAAACAAAGTGATCTCTTCGATCACACCCCATATTTGATCATCTTTATCCATAATTCGGATCTCATCCCCAACGCGATATGGAAAACCAAAAAAGATAATTAAGCTAGCTGTGATGTTGCTGAGTATTGACCACTGCGCGAACAGAGCAACGCCAATGACCGCGAAAACAGAAGACAGGAAGAATGAAATCTGAGAGTACTCAAGCCCCGATACGTTCGCTATAAGAATAAAATAAAACGCAACAATGGCGATGGTAATTGTTTTAGAGATGTAACTGATTCGATAAGGGCTTACCTCTTTGCTCTCGCCGAATTTGTTAATCGCGGCGCTTGAAAAACGAACGCTCATAAACATAGCGAGCAACAACAACGCAATAAAAAACATCACCATAATTTTATTCCCTCAAAATCACACTTCTCAAATGTAGCTTTCGACTTTAGCAATAAAATTAAGTTTCAGTACAGAAAATAAACCGTCTCTACCGTTTCATTTCTAGGATTGTCTATTTCCAAATTGCCATATTTTCTCTCTCGATGCTTTCAGTATTATTTTGCTCACGGTCTTAACCACAAGAAAAATAGCTAAAGAGATTAATAGTGAACAATACAAGCATTAATAACTTGCTCATCAATGGCATTCGCACACCTGTACTTTCGTGTGCGCCTAATGAGTGTGACCACGAAGCAGCCGTTTTATTCCTACATGGCAATCCAGGCTCTTTTAAAGACTGGCAACGCTTTGTACCGCAGGTTGGCGAGTTCTCTCGTGTCGTCGCGCCCGATATGCCAGGCTATGGAAGTGCAGAACGTCCTAAAAAATTCAACTATACCGTTGACGGTTATGCTGAGCATTTGCACGCTCTCATCGTCGAGCTTGGCATAAAGAAAGTTCATCTTGTTCTTCACGATTTTGGTGGCCCTTGGGGCTTACAATTTGCCTGTAACCACCCCGAACTCGTCAAAAGCCTCACCTGTGTGAATACCGGCCCAGCACCTGATTATGTCTGGCATGATTTCGCACAAATTTGGCGTAAACCCATTATTGGCGAGATCTTCCAATTTCTATCTACACATTGGTCTTTGCGCTTCTTTTTGAATAGAGATAATCCCAAACCTCTACCTTTGGAATTCACCAAACTCATGGTGAAAGACATAGATTGGGGTCTAAGCCGCGGCATGTTGAAGCTATACAGGGCAACAGATTTAGCCGTACTTACAAAGAAGCTTGAACGTCAGTTGAAGCAACTAAATGTTCCTGCACTTACGCTTTGGGGTGAAGGAGATAAGTACGTACCAGTCAAACATGCGCAAGCACAAAAGGAATTCTTCAACGCCGAAATACATACCATGCCTAACTGTGGGCACTGGCCTATGATCGACGATCCGGAACTATTTGAAAGTTTGTTGATTCCGTTTTTAAAGAAACAAGTAGGAGCAGAACAAGCTGAACCGCTTTGTGCATAATTTGTACTAATCATATCCTCGATCGATACAATTCAGCGACAAATCTTCACTTGTCGAATGACAGCATATATGAAGCATTAAAAAATGACTAAAATTGTTGTCGATACAAGCGTCGTAATCAGCGCCCTAATCGGAGAAGCAGGACCGAGCCGACAGATTCTAAGAAACTGTTTGACCGGTTCTTTTAGCCCAATGATTATTACCGCGTTATTCTTAGAATATGAGGACGTACATCAGCGCCCTCAGATTGCAGAGCTTTGTCCTCTACAACCAGAGGAAATCAAAGAACTGCTAAGTGCCTTTTATAGCGTATGCTACTGGGTACCAATACATTATTTATGGCGCCCCAATCTGAAAGATGAGAACGACATTTTTTTAATTGAACTTGCGGTAGCCAGCAACGCACAGTTTATCGTTATAAATAACATCAAAGATCTAACTGGGGCAGAACTTACTTTCAAAGGCTTTGATGTTGTTAAACCAGAACAACTTCTTAGAGGTAAATAGCATGTCGACATTGACCATATGATTACCAGACGACAAGCATAATCGTCTAAAAGCGCTTGCTGAACACCGAAAAATTAGCATGAACAAGCTAATCGAGGAGCTATCAACTCAAGCACTTGCTGAGTTTGATACAGAAGTGCGCTTCAGCGCCATGGCCGCAACAGGAAAAACAAAGAAAGGGCTAGAGATTCTAGATAAACTGGATGCGCACTTTGGAAGCTAAGATCAATTGGCGCAAGCCAGTAATGAATGAAAAGCAGACTAATTTAAGGATGAATGTATTGGCTTCATTTAACGTAATGCCCATCATATGTCAGCTAATCGGAGCCTCTGTAGCAGCGTCTTTAGGTTTTGGTCTCGACTTAGATAAGACGCGCAGTTTCAGCGATTTGATGACGCCTGTATATGCTTCACTCGCATTCATGTTATTGGTTAGAATTGCGCGAGATTTCCTTAAGAAACACGTCACGATTCTAGTGCAATACGATACGGAGGTTGGGCTAAAGGCGAAAGAAGGAAAGGAGCTCCAATTCCAAGCTTATAAGCTTACTTTGATTCTCCAAAGTCTATATATTGGTCTGGTAATGGGATGGATTCTAGTACTGATGTCAGTAATATCTCAGCGTTAAGCTAACGACCGCTTCTTTGTAAAAGTTCACCTGAGCACTCTAAATTTCCCACCCGATCCCTAATTCCTCGGCTGCCCGAGTAGCCGAGTCACTTTAACGGGACTAGCATTTAGTAAGGAACAGTATGCAACTCAAGCTTTCAGAACACAGCTCTGGCGAGATATACCACCTTCTCACCCAAACGATCGTGCCGCGCCCTATTGCGTGGGTGCTGACCAAGAATTCAAATAGCGACGAAACCTATAACCTCGCCCCTTTCTCTTTCTTCAACGCATTAACCAGTGCGCCGCCTACCTTAGTTGTTTCAATCGGCAAGAAGCCAAGTGGCGAGAGTAAAGATACGCGTGCCAATCTTGGTGAAGGAGAACACTGTGTGGTGCATATTCCACAGGTCACGCAGATGCAAGAGGTCTCTGATTCAGCCGCAACACTCGATTATGGCGATTCCGAACTAGAGCGTTTGAATCTATCTCTAGAATCATTTGAGGGATTTCCTCTCCCCCGCATCAAAGAAAGCCCTATTGCCTTTGGTTGCAAGGTCGCGAAAGTCATTGAATGGGGAGAAACACCACAAGCGCTGATTCTCTTAGAGATAGAACAAGCCTTCGTTGATGACAACTACGTCGGTGAAGATGATAAGGGCCGACTAAAAATTGATGCGAAAAATCTAAACCCATTAGCGAGATTGGGTGCGAATGAATACGCGTCGCTTGGAGATGTATTGAGCTTAGCTAGACCGAAGTAAGCTATGAAAACAAACACAAAAAAGCCTCAGTAAACTGAGGCTTTTCGTTCTTTCACTCATTGTTGATCAGACTGACTTTACGCTAGATCAAAACGATCTGCATTCATCACTTTGGTCCATGCCGAAACGAAATCCTGAACAAATTTGTCTTGATTATCGTCTTGAGCGTAAACCTCTGCGTAGCTACGCAGCACTGAGTTCGAGCCAAACACTAAGTCAACACGTGTTGCTGTAAACTTGGTATTCCCTGTCGCGCGCTCAACAATGTCGTACAAATTTTTGCCAGTCGGTTTCCACTGATACTGCATGTCAGTTAAGTTGACAAAGAAGTCGTTCGTTAAAGTGCCTTCTCGTTCAGTAAACACGCCATGCTTTGAACCGCCGTAGTTGGTACCAAGTACACGAAGTCCACCAAGTAACACAGTCATTTCTGGTGCTGTTAGGCCCATCAAGTGAGTGCGGTCTAGCAACAGTTCTTCAGAAGTCGCTGCATAGTCTTCTTTCAACCAGTTTCTGAAACCGTCGTGAATTGGCTCAAGCACTGAGAAAGACTCCGCGTCAGTTTGCTCTGCACTTGCATCACCACGTCCTGCTGTAAATGGCACTTCGATGTTTTGACCAGCGGCTTTTGCAGCTTGCTCAACCCCCACACCACCAGCAAGTACGATCACGTCAGCAACACTCGCATTGGCAGCCTGCGCTATTGGTTCAAGCACTGAAAGAACACGTTGCAAGCGCTCTGGCTCGTTACCCGCCCAACTAGCCATTGGTTCAAGACGAATACGCGCACCATTTGCACCACCTCGGAAGTCAGAGCCGCGGAATGTACGTGCACTATCCCATGCGGTGGTAACTAGGTCTGACACACTCAAACCACTTTCAGCAATTTTTACTTTCACAGCAGCTACATCAAAATCGCTATTTCCTGCAGGTGTTGGGTCTTGCCAAATCAAATCTTCCACAGGAACTTCAGGACCAATGTAACGCCTTTTAGGCCCCATATCGCGGTGCGTTAACTTGAACCAAGCACGCGCAAATACTTCTGAAAAATACTCAGGGTCATTGTAAAAACGCTCTGAGATTTTGCGGTACTCTGGGTCTACTTTCATAGCCATATCGGCATCGGTCATCACAACACGGGTTGGATCAGCTTGATCATCAATCGCAGCAGGGCGATGCTCATCTTTCAAGTCGACCGGCTCCCACTGCCATGCACCAGCTGGGCTCTTCTTAAGTTCCCACTCGTAGTTCAATAGCAAGTCAAAGTAACCGTTATCCCACTGCGTTGGGTTTGTGGTCCATGCACCTTCAACACCACTTGTTACCGTATCGCGGCCTGTTCCTGCTTTGGTCTTATTCATCCAACCAAAACCTTGGTTTTCGATTTCAGCACCTTCTGGTTCTGGGCCAAGCTCACCTGCATCGCCGTTACCGTGTGCTTTACCAACGGTGTGGCCACCAGCTGTGAGCGCGACTGTCTCTTCGTCATCCATCGCCATGCGTTTGAAGGTATCGCGCACATCTCGCGCTGTTTTAAGCGGATCAGGGTTACCATCGACACCTTCTGGATTTACATAGATCAAACCCATCATGACTGCCGCTAATGGGTTCGCGAGTTCACGATCACCTGAGTAACGGCTATCTGGATTATCAGAAGGCGCTAACCATTCTTTCTCACTACCCAAATAAATATCTTTTGGTGGCTCCCAGATGTCTTCGCGGCCAAAACCAAATCCGAAGGTTTTCAAGCCCATTGATTCATAAGCAACCGTACCGGCATATGCGAGTAAGTCAGCCCAACTCAATTTATTTCCGTATTTCTTTTTGATCGGCCAAAGCAAACGACGTGCTTTGTCTAAGTTTCCGTTATCGGGCCATGAGTTTAACGGCGCGAATCGTTGATCACCTGAGCCCGCACCGCCACGGCCATCAGCCTCTCGGTATGTACCAGCAGCGTGCCAAGACAAACGAATCATCAAACCGCCATAGTGTCCCCAATCTGCTGGCCACCAATCTTGGCTATCGGTCATTAAATTGATGAGATCTTGTTTTAGGGCAGCGAAATCAAGTTTGGCGACTTCGCTCTTATAGTCGAAGGCTTCTCCAAGAGGGTTCGTTTTAGAATCGTGTTGATGAAGAATGTCCAAGTTCAGTGACTTCGGCCACCAGCTTGGTTCAGTTGTTTCTTTGCGGGTTGCTCCGCCGTGCATTACTGGGCATTTACCACTAGACATATCATCGTCCTCTTATGAAACCTTCAATAAATTGGTGCCTTGGTGAATTTCACCAGAGCATGGGTTCATTATTGGCAGCAAAATAAAATCAGTAAAACTGAATAACACAATTTATTAATTCAATTTTTTTGAACAGCACTTATCAGGCAGCAATATACTCCATTTAAAATTCGTTGTTGGTATTTCAAGCACCAACCTTAAGTCCCTTTCAGTAGGGAATCATCTCCCCTATTACGAACAAAAATGCGAACAGAATTTATAAAGCAGAAACACTAGTCTGCGGTGCAGTGAATGCAAGTTATAAGTATGCCAATCAAGTGCGTTGAATCGCTAGCCAAAGCGACCAGCGATATAATCGGCAGTGGTAGGATGGGTTGGACTCTCAAATACCTCGTGCGTATGACCAAACATCATGAGTTCACCAAGATGGAAGTGTGCCGTTTGATCAGCAACCCTCTTTGCTTGCTGCATATTGTGCGTCACAATCACTATGGTGTAATACTTTTTAAGATCGAGCATCAACGCTTCAATGCGTTGCGTGGATATCGGATCAAGCGCCGACGTAGGCTCGTCCATCAATATCACATCAGGCTGAACAGCAATGGCCCGCGCAATACATAAACGTTGTTGTTGCCCTCCGGACAGACTTGTACCAGGAGAATGCAATTTGTCTTTTACCTCGTCCCATAAACCCGCAGACCTGAGAGACTTTTCAACCAAACGATCACAGTCTTCGCCTTTCTTAACTTGCTGATGTTTTAAGGGCGCATAAGCGACATTATCGTAGATGGATTTAGGAAATGGATTTGGTTGCTGGAATACCATTCCAATATGTTTGCGAACCGCGACTTCGTCCACATCATTGTCATAAACGTTTTTGCCATCCACTGAGACAACACCATCCACTTTTACGATATCAATCAAATCATTCATTCGATTTAAACACCGCAGAAATGTGGATTTCCCGCAGCCTGAGGGGCCAATCAAGGCAGTGATATTGTTTTCTTTGAGCTCAACGCTGATATTCTTCAGCGCGTGATGATCCCCATAATGCAAATTCAAATCTTGCACAGAGATCTTGGTGCGCGAGGCATCAGAGTTACCACTTAACTTCATATTTTCTTCTCAAGTAAATCGCTAACGAATTCAATAGAACGATGATCGATAAGATCACGACAATTCCGGCGGCCGTTTTTTCAACATATGCCCGCTCTGGCATACCTGCCCAAGTAAATATCTGTGCTGGCAACACTGTTGCAGCCTCCATAATTGAACTCGGGGAATCGGGGATAAAGGCAATCATGCCAATAATGATCAACGGTGCAGTTTCACCCATGGCCTGCGCAAGTCCAATGATACTGCCGGTTAATATACCCGGCAGGGCAATGGGCAATACGTGGTCTTTCACGACTTCTTGTTTAGTCAAACCAAGCCCTAAACCTGCCTGACGAATCGATTCGGGCACGCTGCGTAACGCTGCTCGAGAACTCACGATGATAATCGGTAATGTCATTAGTGCGAGCGTAATCCCGCCAACTAATGGGGAGCTTCGAGGCAAGCCAAAAAGATTTATAAATACCGATAAACCGAGCAAGCCAAATAAAATAGATGGAATCGCGGCAAGGTTATTGATGTTCACTTCAACAAAGCGCGTAAACATGTTGTCAGAAGCAAATTCTTCCAAGTAAATCGCCGTCATCACACCAATAGGAAAAGCCAAGGCCATAGTCACTACCAAGGTCAATATCGAGCCGATAATTGCGGATTGAATACCCGCATATTCCGGGCTCTTTGAGTCCCCTCGGCTAAAGAAAATACTGTTCCAACGCTGCTCAACTCGTCCTTGCTCACGCAAAGCATCGATCGTCGTAAGATGTTTTTTCTTGATGTTGTGATGGTGGCCTTTGATGTACTGATCAACTTGATCATCAGCCAAGACCCAAACCCGCTCAGTTTTCCCCAACAAACTCGGATTTTGTTTTATTTGTTCGGGAATGGTGCGCAACCACGCTCGGCTCACAATCGTGCGATAGGTCTTATCAATCGCTTTACGATAAGATTTAGCTGCGTGTTCAGAGTATGTAATATCCACTAACACGTATGTTTGTTTGGCAGCTGGCAGCGCCGTGCGCCCAATATCAAATAAAAAGAACGCCAAAAACGACATGGTAAAGGCAATGCAACCCACCATAAGCGCTTTAAACAACTGAGCTTTTCGTGCGCGTTTGGCTAAGCGCTTGTCATGAAAACAGTGCTCTTTGGCTGATTCAGCTTGTTCATGCGCCACATATGACGCTTGCTTCATGCTTATACTCATAAACGATTAATCTTGTATTTGGCTTTGAACTTACGAATCTGCCGTACCGAAATCATATTCAGAAGTAAGGTAATCACGAACAAAACTAAACCTAAGGCAAATGCAGAAAGTGTTTGGGGAGAATCGAATGCATGGTCACCCACAAGCGCATCGACAATACGCACTGTGACCGTGGTCATATCCTCTAAAGGATTCCAAGATAGGTTTGGCCTCAAGCCTGCAGCCATGACAACAATCATGGTTTCACCCACGGCTTTAGCGAAACCAAGTAAACACGCAGAAATAATGCCCGGCATAGCTGACGGCACAACAATATCGCGAATCATTTCTGCCTGATTCATGCCTAAACCATAGGCCGCATTGCGCTGACTAGCCGGAACAGCGCACAGAACGTCATCACACAAAGATGAAATGATTGGAACGATCATCACACCCATGATTACACCGCTCGCTAAAGCGCTGTTATACGCTGCCTCAATGCCTAAAGCATCACTCAATGAAACAATCGCTGGGGCTACAGTGAGCGCCGCAAAAAATCCGTAAACAACCGTAGGAATGCCTGCTAGAACTTCTAGAATAGGCTTTAATGACTTACGTAAAGACGGTGATGCGTACTCGCTTAAAAAAATCGCATTACCTAAGCCCACAGGGATCGCGACTGCTAAAGCAATTCCCGTAATCATAAATGTGCCTGCAAAAATTGGCACTGCACCAAAGGTGCTATCGGAATGGCTCATATGCCACTCCAAACCTGTTAAAAAATACCAAAGACTTTCTAACTGAAAAAATTCTATCGCCTGTAATAGGATGGAAAATAATATGCCAATTGTGGTCACAATGGCGATGGCAGAGGCGCTTGCCAATAAAGCATTTACGGCGGCTTCTTTGCGCGCGCGATTCTTATTTTGAGACTGGATCTCAAACACCTGTCTACTCACTTATTACTGTTACTTGAATCGGTTTTAAATAGAGCATTGCTCAAACAAAAAAGAGCCCGCACGAGGTACGGGCTCCCTGGGAGAAGCAAAGTAGGAGGGAGATTCCCACTTTGCCCATCCTGGACTAGTCGGTATTAGTTAGCCCAAGAAGCGTCGTACTCAGTGATAGACAATGTAGTGTCGTCATCCTGAAGCACTGCAGTGCCGGTAAACTGCGCAGCTGAACCTGTTGAGAAAATTGCAGTTGAATTCGCTTTATTCTTAACAGCTAGACCATTCGCAGTTACTGAAGCACCTGTAGGCAAACCAGTATCACTTACACGAATAGCTTCAACGCTTGTGTCAGAAGAGCTTTCAACAGTGATTTGAACACCATCGAATACGTAATCTGTACCTTCGCGCAAACGCACTGCTCGCCCTACAGATTTCAACACTGCGTTAGTAAGCGTTGGTTTAGCGCGTGGAGTACCCGTCGCAGACGTATCAAAGCTATCCGCTTCGATCACACGTGAACCAACTTCGTCGTCCACAATTTTCTGCTCTGCATACACGTTTGAAAGCGTACCGATATAACCTTGGTCAGTATCGATTGAGTCATCACCAGCGTTGTAGATGTACAAACCGTCAACACTCACCGTACCGCCCCAAAGTTCGATACCATCATCTGCTGAACCGATAATCGCGATGTTGTTAATCGTTGTACCAGAACCAACAGATGCTAGAGAAAGACCGTTCAACTCTTTGTCTTTTTCTACTTCGTAACCTGAGTACTTGATAGCAACATAAGTCAATGTACCACTATCGTCTGCCGCAATTGTTACGCCGCCATCAGGACCATACTTCTGTGTGCCGGCTTCGTAAGTACGCTCGCCTTTGTTGTTGGTTGATTGACCAAGAATCGTCAAACCACCCCATTGGCCTTGCTCGTCACCGCTGTTCAAACCAGCAATATCTTGCGCCGAAGTGAAGATAATTGGATTCGCTTCTGTACCCGCAGCATTGATGGTTGCGCCACGGTTGATCGCCAAGTAAGAGTTACCTGTTGCACCGAACAAAGTTGTACCTGCCTCAATGGTCAGTTCCGCGCCATTAGTCACGTTCACTTCACCGGTAATCGCATAAAGGTTGCCACTAGTTAGCGTACGATCTGTTGTAATGTCTCCAGAAAGAACCACAACAGGCTTGTCATTTACAACTTCAAGTGCCCATTCGAAGATGCTTAGGTCTACGCCTGCAACAGTATTGTCAGCGTCTACTTCTGTGGCAAACGCAACATCTGACGAATCTAAGTAATTCTCATCGACCATATCGCCAGACACACCAACCACTTCTTTCACATTGCTCAATGCGCGGAAAGTGTTCAGGGTATCTGTGTCGCGGTAAATACCTAGACCTGAAGTGATGACACCATCTGCACCAATTGAGCCTGTGTCAGTCTTATTGATCACCAATTCAACCGCATCATTTTTGATACCAAGACCACCAGCAGCAACTTCAATTTGGTCGCCTGTAATGGTGTTATCGCTAATACGGATTGCAGCGATGTCTTTCAAGTAATCAACATCAGCCGGATCAGCTGAACTAGATTTGACGTTAATCTGGACGTTATCGAAAACGTAACCCGTGCCTTCACGTAGGCGAACTGCGCGGCCGATTGTGTCGAGCGTTGCGTTCTTAAGGTTTGGTTTCGCTTGTGGCGTACCTACCTCTGCCGTATCGAAACTATCTGCTTCAATACCACGTGAATCTGTTTCATCATCAACAACAACCTGCTGAACATAAACGTTTTCGATTGTACCGATGTAACCTTGGTCAGTATCGATAGAGTCGTCGCCTGCGTTGTAAATATACAAACCATTCACATCGACTGTGCCGCCCCACAACTCGATACCGTCATCTGCTGAACCGATGATGGCAATATTCTCAATGGTCGTACCAGAACCCACTGATGCTAGAGAAAGGCCATTGAGCTCCTTGTCTTTTTCAACTTCAAAACCTGAGTATTTGATAACGACATACTTCAACACGCCGCTATTGTCGCTAGGATTCGCAACGCCATTGATTGGGCCATATTTTTGAGTCCCTGCTTCGTATGTACGCTCACCTTTGTTATTTTCAGATGAGCCAAGAATGGTTAAACCACCCCATTGGCCTTGATCGTTCTGGCTCGCAGTGCCTGCAACATCCTGCGCTGAAGTAAAGATGATAGGGTTATCTGCAGTTCCTTCTGCGTTAATCGTCGCACCACGATTAATCGCTAAATAAGATGCTCCCGTTGCACCATACAAAGTAGTGCCAGCAGGAATAGTGAGCGTCGTGCCGTCTAGGAAGTTTACTTCGCCATCAATTCGGTATGTTTGACCCGCAATTAATGTTACGTCTTCTGAGAAGTCACCTTTCAGTTCAAGATTTGCAGATACATACGCATCGGTACCAACTGCTGGGCCAGTAGAGCCAGCACTGCTACCGCCACCGCCACCACCGCCACATGCAGTTAGGCCTAAAGCAGATACGAGTACTGAAGCACTTACTGCCGATTTGATCATTGGTATTTTTTTCATGATTTTTCCCAATTCATTGTTGTTTAGAATCAAGAAAAAGAATAGAAACGCAAAATGACAAGTTAGTGACACATTTGCTTCAATTTAATGAAAGATAGCCACACGTTTGAAACATTTTTGAAATAAAAAAAGCCCAGCGAATGCTGGGCTAGGCAATACGAAAGATTTCTGAAAATCTAATGAGAGCTCGCTTGCAAGAGCTCTAACGATAAGGGCTTCGCAGACTCTGCTGCGGCTTTATTCGCCTCAAGTAATAATTCTGACATTGGAATCAATCCAATCTCCATCAATAAACCATCCTCACCAATTATGTCTTCATTCAAGAACATATCGATATATTCCTGCATTGCCGGAACATTTTCTAAATGATCGTTCTTCATGTAAAAAAATAAACTACGTGCAATGGGGTAAGATTTATCAGCAATGGTCTCCGAAGATGGCGATATTTGATCAATACTGACTCCTGAAATCGCATCTTCATTTTCAGTCAAAAAGCTGTAACCGAATATGCCCAAAGCAGCTGTATCCTTCGTCAGTTTTTTCACAATAAGATTGTCGTTCTCACCACTTGGAATATATACGCCATCGGATCGCATAATGCGATACCCTTTACGGCCGGCGTCTCTATACACCTTCATTTGCTCAGTTTGGTACTGCATTACGATCTCTTCAAAAGCATCTCGTGTTCCTGAACTGATTGGTGGACCATAAACGCTAATTTTTCTTTTAGGCAATGCAGGGTTGATTTGATTCCAGTGCGTGTAAGGGTTCTCAATTAAATCACTTCCGTCCTCGTTTGGAACCAGCTTCGCTACAGCAAGAAGCAAGTCGCGCTTAGTAATATCCATCTCAGCATTTGTATTGGATTGCGCTAGGACAATTCCGTCATAACCAAACATCACTTCAGTAATGTTATCAACGCCATTACGTTGGCACAGCTCAAGCTCTTTAATTTTTATACGGCGACTCGCGTTGGTAATATCTGGGGTATCCAAACCATTACCTGAACAGAACAATTTCATACCGCCACCAGTTCCGGTCGACTCGACAACCGGCGTTGGAAATCGCGAAACGCTGCCAAACTCTTCAGCAACAAAGCTTGCGAAAGGATAAACTGTTGAACTACCCACGACACGCACCTGATCTCGCGCGTGCGTTGTACCAGCGATAGTAAACAATACACACAATATGAATAAGTTCTTCATCTAATTAACCTACTTAAGTATCTAAACGCTACGATTGTTCGGAGCCTGCGCTCTCAATAATGACTTGTTTTTCTAGCTGCCCATTTTTATAAAGTTGTATGGCAGTTTTGTTACTGTCGTAACGCAATTCCAACGCTTGCGTGTCATCAACATTTGTCGACTTAAAAAACGGACTGATGCCAAGTAAAGCACTGCTACGAATCGGCTCAAACTGCCCTGCATATTTACGATTCTTTTTCAGCACAGACAAACACTCTTCACCGTACACAGTGCGAATAAATGTCATCCCTTTCGAACACTGTTTGTTCAGAGGTTCATCAACTTCGAACACATCACTAAACTCTGTTTTTTTGAGCTTAAACTTCATTTTCAATGCGCTGCTCTGACCGAGCTCAGTCGAGACGCCACGATCGTCAACAACATAGAGAGTACCTTTTGCGAAGCTCTGGGGTTGATCCGCTTTGAATAAGTACAAATTGCCCGAATACCGCGCATCAAAAAAATAGAATTCCTGCCCACCTGACATGGCTAATAAATGCGATGCAAATAAGCGACCGGCCACGAAGTTTTTAATCGCCTTATTGGTGCCATATTCATCTAGAACAACGATTTCATTAAGCCAACCATAGTTGTATGGCTTATGAAGATCTGATTGCCCTTTGAAATAGTCCACATACAGGGATTTGTGATCCGATGATTTTGCATCAATCAACTGATGTTCAGTAAATAGCACCGAAGACCACTCGGTTTTTGTTGCGGCTCCAATAGAAGACACACCATTCACATCACCAAAATCAATGGCTTGAGTATTCACTGTAAGGCCATCATCAAGTCTCGACAAATATGCGCCTCCAAATAAGTGATCAAACAACGACACCTGAAACACTTGCTCTTTTATATCCACCTCAAACGTCGCTAAGGGGTTTGGATATATCAGCGCACTGTCATCAACCAGTAATGGATCACCTGACACATCGTGCGCGAGGCCAAAGATGTGCTGACCAATCACCTTGCCGCTTTGGAGTTGCCCCTTTTCAGGATTATCGGTCTCTTGAGCAAAGAGATTCTGAGCCAACAAAAAAGATAGGAGTGATACGCCTAAAGCGATATTAAGAGGGAATTTACGAATCATGGCTTTTGCTCCTTAATACTTCATCGAGAAGCCCAGTTCGATTTCTCGACCTGGCTTGCGACGTTCAACAATTTCACCGCCCTGAACTTTTTCTACTTCACTGTCGAGCAAGTTTTTGAGTTTGAACGAAACACCATAACCAATACGTTTCTCTTGATCGTCGTAGGTGTCATTCAAGCCCCACTTCACAACGAAATCTAGGCGATGAAATGGCTGTTCATAAACGTCCGGCGTACCGTTAATACCAAGCGCAGTGATGCGCTCACCATAGACGTTGTATAAAAACAAGGCGCTTCGACGGGTAAAGAAATTGTCGTAACCAAACTTTAAGTTCGCCACATAAGGTGACTGCCCTTGCATCGGACGAGAGGTACTAGTTAAACCATTTGAGGCTACATCTGCGGCATTAAGACTCACTTCAGACTCAATGTGTGTGTAATTACCTTCGACAAAATAGTTTTCAAAACTCGGGAACAGTTTGTCTAAATTTTTTCTAAAGCCAAATTCCAGCCCAATACTGTCAGCGCCCTCGGCGTTAGCATAAGTGATTTCAATATCTTCATCGGGGCGAGAACGAACAGTCTCAATCGGATTGGTGAATTGTTTCGAAAAAACACCTAACGAAATGGTTTCGTTGTAACTAGGGAACCACTCATATTTGAAATCAAAATTACTGATTGTCGTGTATTTGAGATCAGGATTACCTCTAACGATGTAATCTGTCTGAGGATCTTTATAACGCGTTGGACTGAACTCCCTAAAGTCAGGACGAGACAGTGTTTCACTCATACCAAATCGGAATTGATGCTCATCAGACAAACGGTATGTTAAGCCTAAAAAAGGCAGTACATCGGATGTTTCAAGAGTATAAGTTTGACGCGCCGTTGGCTGAATGCCGACAACCAACTCTTGAGTAGAATCTTCCTGACGAGCACCGAAAAACACATTTAGTTTGTCTGACACTTTAACTAACCAATTCGCGTACACAGCGCTTAAATCTTGTTCTGCCTCGTAAGCATCGTCCTGTCGATAGTTACTCGTGATGTTGAGCAAGGGAGTGTCTGCATTAGCTTGACTCAAAATTTCATCAATCTCACGCGAATCCTCAGCGACAGGTTGGTAACCAAATTTAAAGCGACGGTTATCCAGACTACGCTCCTTGTTCAATTGATAAAAACCAAGATCTAACTCTGTACTGCGATCAAGTAAAGAAAATGGAATAGCTAGATCAAGACGATAGTTGTCGACAGTGTCTTCTAGATCAGAGTATTGATAGAACATCTTATTTTTATCGATCACCAAACCTGAGCCGCTCGCGGCATCTTTATACACATACTCAAATGTGCCTGGTTCAAGACGCGTTGCAGTTGACGTCGAATAGCCCCAATCAAGCTCCATGGCATATTCAGGCTTGCTCCAAATATCTAGTACATGCGAGCCATTCAATTGATGAGAAAGCATCTCTTGTTCGGTATATCGTAAAAGTGTTTTTTCTGAGTAAGAACCTTCTACAAAATCATCAGACTTTTTGAGTTTTGTTTGATCTTCCTCTTCAACCAAACCCAATAAGGTGTACTTAATTTTTTGTCCTTGTTGCGGTTCTAAACCCAAGCTCACCAGCCCGCCGAACTTTTCATTCAACGTCGTTCTTTCGGACGTACTTGCAGTATCAATTGCTTGTGAACCGTTCACGATCTGATAATCGTCTTCGATCACCTCTCCACTGCTTGATTGCTTACTTTTGTAGTAGAGATTGCCCGCAAATCCGTATTGCATGCCGCCTGATGTTTTAAAGCTTTGCCCTGCCGAGAGATCCACACTAGAACCAGGTTTTAACTTAGTACTTTCTAAACCGTAGTCACGGTAATTGACCATCGCACGATCAAGTGCCAAACGTTCAGCAGGTGTTAGTCCTGGTACTAAAATGGTGTTCCCCACCCTCACTTCATCCGCAAGTTCTTGGAAGCCATTACTCTTCTCGATTAGCAAAGGTGGCAACTCCGTACGATTATCCGGCTGATAAATAACTTCATCTCCCGTGTAATCGTTGACTGAAATACTAATACTGCCGCCTATATAATTATCTTCTTTGGGAATGTCTTTGGTATTAATTTGAATGGTGCCACCGCCAAAGGTACCGGGTAGATCGCTAGAGTATGTCTTTTGAATATCCATACTTTGAATCACACCAGCAGGAAAGATATCTAGGGGAACAACACGCTTTGTTGGTTCTGGAGAAGGTACCTCCAAACCATTAAGTAGCACTGCACTGTAACGCTCACCCAAACCACGCACGTACACAAATTTGCCATCAACAACAGTGATACCTGTAACACGCTTTAGTGCACCCGCAGCATCGGAATCACCTGACTTTTTAAACTGCTCACTAGAAATCGCATCCGATACCACATCGGCATCTTTCAACGCGGCGATATTCGATGCCAGACTGCCTTCGACAAAAGGTGCACTCACAACAAACTCATCCAGCACGATATCGGCTTTCACTAAACTCATATTTTCAGAGCTTGTTTGATTGGCCGTCACACTAATATCTTTGCGAATTTGCATGACATAATTTGGGTGAACAACAGAGATATCGTAAACGCCTTGAGAAAGTGCAACCCTTGCTACGCCTTGCTCATTCGTGGAGGCATCGATGGCATAACCACGGAAGAATAAACGTGCTTCTTTCACGGGTTCATTAGAAACAGAATCGAGCACAGTCAGCGATAGTTCACCTTTTGGCCCCTCCTGCTTTTTGAGCTGTTGAACCTCAAAATCTTGACTGTATTCTGAGAGGGGTAAATCAAGGTCTACATTCGCTCCATCCTTTGTCAGAGATAGAAAGACCTGACTAGACACATCTGCCTGAATCGCCACTTCAGTTAATGCGAACAGTGATTCTTCTTGTTCTGTGCGCGGTTGATAATATCCAACTTCATAATTACCAGACGTCAACGAAAACGATGCTGCACCATAGCTATTAGTAAGGGCAGAAATCTCCCCAGCCTGCACTCGAATATTAGACTGCGCCACGCCATCCTTGAACACGAACACATATAAATTCTTTTGCGAAGACGACGCAAAAGCTGGAGTTGTTGTAAAAGCGATAAGTGCCGATAGACAAATAATCGCGCGCACTATGAGGCGATTAACGGCATGCATACGGGTCATTCTGACAGATCTCTATTTGCTTAAATAAATAAGTCGCTTTGGTAAACAGCTGACTATCGTTGATTTGTTGTAGGTATGAAGTGGCACTGGGGTAATTGCCATTTTTGAAATGCGCAAAACCTAAGGCGTATAAAATATTGTCATCTGACAATAAGTCGTAACGTTTTAATGGTTCTGTCTTAGCAACCATCGACTCATAGTCTTCCAGCTGAATATCAATGCCAATGCGCTGACGGAACTTTTCTTCTTGCTCAAGGATTCGGCGATTTAATTGCAGAGCGCGCACCGGACTCTCCGCTTTCAAATACAAAGCAGATGCTTTGGCTGAAAATCGTGGAAACTGCATTGAGGCGAACTCGTAAACGAGGGCCGCCATCATGTACTGCTGCTGATCAACATAGACTTGACCAAGTAACTCAAGAAGCTTGTCATTATCGTTATATTTAATGACGCCCTCCTCAAGAAGCACTGCGGC
>NZ_LWGF01000745.1:0-845 GCF_001635355.1 Oleiphilus sp. HI0125 | reverse complement strand
GCGCGATCGTCTCAAGATCCTGCCCCGTGTGATGCGACATAATACGATTCAACTTATCGCGAATCGTCAAAATTTCTTTTGTGTGTATTTCGATATCAGTTGCCTGCCCTTGGTATCCACCAAGCGGCTGATGAATCATCATTCTTGAATTCGGTAAACAATGGCGCTTTCCTTTTGCACCACCCGTTAATAAAAATGCCCCCATACTACAAGCTTGACCAATACATAAAGTCGAAACATCAGGCTTGATAAACTGCATCGTATCGTAAATTGACATCCCCGCAGTAACTGACCCACCCGGTGAATTAATATACAGGTGAATATCCTTATCTGGATTCTCTGATTCCAAAAATAATAACTGAGCTACAACCAAATTTGCCATGTGGTCTTCAACTTGACCTACCAAGAAAATCACTCGCTCTTTCAACAAACGCGAGTAAATATCAAATGAACGCTCGCCGCGTGCGGTTTGCTCGATAACCATTGGCACTAAGCCGCTATTGGTAATAATTGATGGTGCTTCGCTCATGGGACCCCTGTAGCTCATTATTTTATCTTCCTTTCCCTACATCGTGGCAGTGCGGACATTTTTCAAGCCCTAAATCAAAAACAGCTGGTAAAATACCAGCTGTTTTCAAGTGTAGCCGAAAAACAAACGTTCTTCAGGCCTGTAAAGAAAATAAGTTTACGCTTGCGCTTGTGCAGACTGCACAGCTTCTTGGTAAGACATTTTCTTTTTCTTAGTTTTTGCTTTTTCCTTAAGAAGCACAATTACCGCATCTTCAACTACAACAGCTTCTACCTGTGTACGATTCTCTGGCTTATTGTAGTGCTCAATAACCTCT
>NZ_LWGF01000744.1:0-2436 GCF_001635355.1 Oleiphilus sp. HI0125 | reverse complement strand
TAGGTGGGAATAATGAAATACAACGCGTCAATCCGCAAGTTAAGTGAAATTAAAAGCGATATTACTTGCATATTTAGCTTCCAGAAATCGGCATTAGGGCAACAAGCGAGTGACCTAGATACAGCCACTAACCAAAGCTTAAGCAAATCTATCAAAAACCTTGGTTTCAAAAGTGAGCTTGGCTCATCAATTACAATCACTTCTCTTGACGCAAATTCGAAGCAAATAATTATTGTTGGGCTGGGCGAGCAAAAAGCCCTTAATAAAGCGTCAATATTAAAAGCAGCGGCATCAGCAACTAAAGATATCCTCGCACATACGCCAAAGACTATTACCCTTGGCATCTCTGACCTTGCGGAACACACCGCTGAAGCTGCAGAGGCATTTAGCTCTTCAATCGCTAGTGCAAGCTATCGCTTCGAAACATACAAATCTGAAAAATCAAAGAAACCAACACCAACACAGCTCACCTTTGTTTGCGATAAAAAAGAACAAAATGGAGTCAAAAAAGCCCTTGGTTATTCTCAAGCCAAATCAATTGGTATGGCGCTCACACGTGACCTAGGAAATGAGCCCGGAAATGTCGCGACACCAAGCTACCTCGCAAAAGTTGCAAAAGAAATGGCGAAAGAATTCAACTCTTTGTCCTGCAAAGTTCTTGAAGAAAAAGATATGGAAAAGCTCAATATGGGTGCATTCTTATCGGTGAGCAAAGGCAGTACTGAGCCAGGAAAGCTGATTGTTTTAGAATACAAAGGCGGCGCAGCTAAATCTGCGCCTCACGTACTGGTTGGTAAAGGCATTACGTTCGACACGGGCGGTATCAGCTTAAAACCTGGCCAAGCAATGGACGAGATGAAGTATGACATGTGCGGCGCAGCCAGCGTGCTCGGTACAATGCGCGCAATAGCCGAACTTGCTCCAAAAAAGAATATTATCGGCGTAATCGCCGCTGCAGAGAATATGCCTGCGGGCAACGCATCAAAGCCGGGAGATATCGTTACAACCGCATCAGGTCAAACTGTTGAAATTCTTAATACGGACGCAGAAGGACGACTCGTTCTTTGTGATGCACTCACCTACGTTGAGAAATTCAAACCCAAATCAGTTATTGATATTGCGACGCTGACGGGCGCATGCATTATTGCACTTGGCCACTCTACTAGCGCCGTAATGAGCAATAATGATGAGTTCGCTGAAACGCTATTACAGTGTGGCCAAGAAGCAAATGATAAAGCTTGGCAACTGCCAATCTGGGATGAATACCATAAGCAATTAGACAGCCCATTTGCCGACATGCAAAATATTGGAGGAAAAGGCGCTGGCAGTATCACAGCCGCTTGCTTCTTGTCTAAATTCGCCAAAAAATACACATGGGCACACCTAGACATTGCTGGAACTGCATGGACTTCCGGCGCCAACAAGGGCGCAACAGGCCGACCGGTTCCTTTGCTACTGAATTACTTAATGAATCACGCAAAATAAATGCACAAACAAACCGACATTTATATTTCCAAAGGGAATGCATTTAGTGATCTGGCAAGCATAGCTTGTCGGATCGCTGAAAAAGCCATCGCAGCAAATCAAACTATATTATTTGTGTGTGAAAGCGACATCGATGCTAAAAGTCTTGACGAGCTGCTCTGGTCTTATCGAGATAGCTCTTTTCTTCCGCATCAGCAATCAGTATCCCCAAGCCCAAGTTACCCCATAGCTATTGCGTCATCGCAGGGCGCGAATGATCCTTCATTCAAAGCCACAGACACTAACATTTGCGTATACCTTGGCCCGACCAAGCTAGCCGAAGAACCTCAGATGAAACGACGAATGTTCATAGTTCGTAATGACCAGAAGCAACTGGAATCTGCACGAGCCTTGTTCAAGCAACTTAAATCTAACGGCGAAGACATAAATACGCACGACTTACGTCGTTAATTGGGAACATAACTACCTTGTTTGCCCCCGCAGATATATAATGCGCCTCTTTCTAAAATCAACGCCAAAAAAGTAGTGAAACACAACGATGGATAAAACCTACCAACCTAGTGAAATTGAACAAACTTGGTATCAAAAATGGGAAGACGAAGGCTTCTTCAAACCAAGTGGTGAAGGCACGCCATATTCAATCATGATCCCCCCACCGAACGTCACTGGCAGCCTCCACATGGGGCACGCGTTTCAAGACAGCATCATGGATGCCTTAATTCGCTATCATCGAATGAAAGGCAACAACACGCTATGGCAAGTTGGTACTGACCACGCGGGTATCGCGACTCAAATGGTTGTTGAGAGAAAATTAGCCGCTGAAGAAGATAAAACTCGACACGACCTAGGTCGTGAAGCATTTCTCGATAAAATTTGGGAATGGAAGGAAGAATCAGGTGGCACCATCACACGTCAACTTCGTCGTCTAGGAGCCTCTGTCGATTGGGATCA
>NZ_LWGF01000743.1:0-1192 GCF_001635355.1 Oleiphilus sp. HI0125 | reverse complement strand
ATAAATGTGCAGCTTACAAACTGTGTCACCACAAAGTGTGATCGAAACACAGTTACTCATAAACTTTGGCAAGGTTAGTGGCAGGGCTAAGAGTGATAACATACAATCTTTCAGACCAACGAGTGAAAAGAGTAAAGCAATGAAACTTACCCACGTATTGGTCGCCGTCATCGCAATGATGTCGTTCGGCTTGACCCACGCGGCACAGCAAAGCCTTGAAGAACTGCTAGCACAAGCAGAACAGGCACCAGAATTAGTTCCAGAAAAATCACAGCGTGAAGCAAGTGTTCATATCGCACGTTCTCTCCTTCTAAGCCACTATCGTAAACAAGATATCGATCGCGAATTGTCGAAACGTGTTTTTGAGCACTACTTAGATTCTCTTGATGGACAGCGCCTGTACTTCCTTCAATCAGATATCGAAGAATTTGAACCTTACCGCAACCGTCTCCATGGTGCCTTGAAAACTGGCCAACTAGAACCAGGATTCAAGATTTTTAATCGCTATCAAGAGCGCGTTATTCAGCGTCTCGTTTATAAAATTTCTCTTCTAGAGAATGACTTAAAAGACATGCGTTTCAATGATGACGAATTCATTCTGTCTGATCGCTCTGAGCAAGCGTGGCCAACAACAGAAGCTGAACTAGAAGATATTTGGCGTCGACGCGTTAAAAGTGGTGCACTCTCTTTAAAATTGTCTGGCGAATCACTTGAAGAAGCTGCGGACACTTTGCGTACCCGCTACCAGTCGCAACTAAAGCGTGCGCTTCAGATTCGTAACGAAGACGCTTTCCAAGCCTACATGAATGCGTTTACAACGCTTTATGATCCACATACGACTTACTTCTCACCTCGCTCTTCAGAAAACTTTAACATCAACATGAGTTTGTCGCTTGAAGGAATCGGCGCGGTTCTACAAGCCGACAATGAGTTTACAAAAGTTGTTCGCTTGATTGCAGGTGGTCCTGCGCAACAACAAGGCCAGCTTGGCCCTGCTGACCGAATTGTCGGCGTTGCTCAAGGCGACGAGAAAATGGTTAACGTTGTAGGTTGGAGATTAGACGAAGTTGTACAATTGATTCGTGGTCCAAAAAAATCAACGGTGCGCCTCGAAGTTATTCCATCCGAAGCAAAAGTCGACACAGACACGCGCGTGATCGCGATTGTTCGTGACAAAGTAAAACTTGAAGAT
>NZ_LWGF01000742.1:0-499 GCF_001635355.1 Oleiphilus sp. HI0125 | reverse complement strand
TTGGGGTTGCGCCTACGGCATCCGCTGCTCCTGGAGTGTTAAGAATCAGTGAATTGATTCTTAACACTCCAGGAGCAGCGGATGCCGTAGGCGCAACCCCAATGGACCGTCCAGAATGGTGTGCAGTCGATCCAATCACAGGTAGTGTTTATCTCACTCTCACTAACAATACGCGCCGTGATGCGACAACAGGGACAAACCCAGCTAATCCGCGTATAGACAATAAGTATGGCCATATTCTTCGTTGGGATGAGAGTACAGAACCAACTGCATTTGAATGGGATATCTTTGTATTTGGTGCACCATCTTCGGGCGTTGATGCAGCGAGCTACAATAATTCTGGTCTGACTGAGATGAATCAGTTCGCAAGCCCTGACGGCCTGTTGTTTGATAACCGCGGCATTATGTGGATTCAAACCGATAATGGTGCAGACGAAGTTGAAAACTATACCAACGACCAAATGCTCGCTGTTATTCCATCTAAGTTACGTGTTGATGG
>NZ_LWGF01000741.1:0-582 GCF_001635355.1 Oleiphilus sp. HI0125 | reverse complement strand
TATACGTTACAAAGGCTTACAGGCTTTAGTGGTATCAATTTTTGAGTGAGTCATAATAACGAGAATTGTGCGTGTTAACGGGTAAAGAGAACGAGATATGAGTGTTGAACGTGTCAAAACAGCGGTATCGAATCTGCAAGAAGGGATGTTTGTTGCAGGCCTAGATCGTCCGTGGCACGAAACGCCGTTTCCGCTTCAGGGTTTTTATATACGGGCCGAAGACGATAGAAAAGCGATTGCTCAATTTTGTAGCCACGTCTTTATCGATAGTAAAAAAACGCGAGTAAAAAATGCTCATGCAGAGCATGCTGCATTTAATCCTAGTAAGGCATCATCTTCCGGTGTAAAGAAATGCGGGCAAGCTGCGCTGGAACTTCCTGAAGTTGTTATCAAATCGCCAGAAAGTTATAAGTCTGAAGTAAGTATTCATAAAGAAGCGGCGCGTGTAAAACGATTACATCAACAAGTAAATGATGCTGTTCGAAACATTTGTGAGAGTGTCGCGAATGGAGAGCAAGTAAGCGTCCAAGATACGCAAAAACTTGCAGTGAGCATGGTCGTGAGTGTCGTTCGCAATCCAGA
>NZ_LWGF01000740.1:0-690 GCF_001635355.1 Oleiphilus sp. HI0125 | reverse complement strand
TTTGCCTGTGATACATTTATTCTTATTAAATATTCAGATAGTGTTATCTACTTGATTAGATGATGATTTTTAATCTGGCGCATTTTTTAGCTAGACGGAACTGTTGGTATAAAATTTATACTCTTGTATAAAAAATAGCAGAGGAAGAGATGATGAAAGCACTAGGTATAACGGCGATGATTTTCGCGATAATCGCTATTCTCGTTCCAATTGCCGGTCCATACCTAACGTTAGTATGCGCATTGTTAGCTGCTTTTGCTGCAGGCCCAGGTTTAACTTTCGGTATTGTCGCTATCTTGCTTAATCTGTTGAACGTTATCTTTCTCTCTCCCTCTCTATGGCTCACCGCGGGTATGGTTAGTGCAGATCAGTCGAATAATAGCGACGCAGTATTAGCCGGTATCGGAGTGATTTTTGTAGGAGCTCAAGTTGTTGCGTTAATAATTTTATCGATAGTACATATGTTGTGGAAGAAATCTGTATAGAACTCAACATCACATTTTTCAGCGATGTTGCTCGCCTTGAAAGTAGCTCGGTATTTTGTTTTTGATTTAATCCAGAGAGTTATTTATTTTGAATAAAATCGATCCCAAGAAACTTTTGAATAGTAAGTGGACAGCCGTCAGACCGTTAAATAAAGAGAAGCATTTTATGGTTGCGGAAGTTGAGTTTGATGAAGAGGGAGAAGTT
>NZ_LWGF01000739.1:0-1186 GCF_001635355.1 Oleiphilus sp. HI0125 | reverse complement strand
GTTTTTCGACCTATCGCGGCAACGTTATCATTCGCCAGGGTTCGACAACACTCACCGCAGATAACATCAGTGTTTTTGCTCGTGAACGCGCCGTAACACAAATCATTGCGAATGGTACACCCGCGACATTCAAGCAAACAGACGCCAGTAGCAATATTCAAAACACCAGCGGCCAAGCTGAACAAATCACGTATAAAGCAAAAGATGCTGTTTTGATTTTTAACGGCAACGCCACACTCGCCCAGGACACCAATTCGTTTTCCGGAAATCGCATTGAATACGACATCATGGACAAAGCAATTCGCGCCAAAGGGGATCAAGATAGTGGCAAACGAGTGAAGATTCAGTACTTCCCTCAAGCATCTGAGCCTTCAAGTGAAAACTCCGATTCACAAACCAACGACAATCTAGACCAAGCGAATCCTAATGAAGACACTTCAAGCTAAGCATCTTGCTAAAGCCTACAAAAAACGACAAGTTGTTATCGACGTATCGCTTGAAATCAAAACAGGACAAATTGTTGGCTTGCTTGGTCCGAACGGCGCGGGTAAGACTACCTGCTTTTACATGATCGTTGGCCTAGTATCCAAGGATAAGGGCCAAATCCTCATTGATGACAGAGACATTAGCAACATGCCAATGCATGGGCGCGCAAAAGCCGGTATTGGTTACTTACCACAAGAAGCATCAATATTTCGAAAACTTACTGTATATGAAAATATTCTGAGCGTTCTGCAAACGAGAAAAGAATTAAGCAAGGCCGAACAACGCGAAAAAGCCGATCAATTACTAAAAGAATTTCATATAGAACATATTCGCGACAGCCAAGGTATGGCTTTATCCGGGGGCGAGCGCCGTCGCGTCGAGATTGCGAGAGCTCTCGCAATGGAGCCAGATTTCATTCTACTAGATGAACCTTTTGCAGGGGTTGATCCAATTTCAGTAAGCGACATCAAGCAAATAGTGCGACAAGTTCGCGACCGAGATATTGGCGTACTTATCACCGACCACAACGTGAGAGAGACCTTAGACATTTGCGAACAAGCCTATATTGTTGGCAATGGACACATCATTGCATCAGGCTCGTCTGAGCAAGTATTAGAGAACAAAAA
Organism: Oleiphilus sp. HI0125; assembly: GCF_001635355.1. Taxonomy (NCBI): domain Bacteria; kingdom Pseudomonadati; phylum Pseudomonadota; class Gammaproteobacteria; order Oceanospirillales; family Oleiphilaceae; genus Oleiphilus; species Oleiphilus sp. HI0125. The sequence continues at coordinate 74 of NZ_LWGF01000739.1, read as the reverse complement.
GGTGCGCGANGTTTACCTTGGCGATGAATTTACAATTTAAAACCAAATTCCCTGTGCAATTACCAGTGAAAAAA
>NZ_LWGF01000738.1:0-933 GCF_001635355.1 Oleiphilus sp. HI0125 | reverse complement strand
TGTATAAAAAACAATCTATCTGTTTGGGTGTCTAGATCTTGTTTTATGAAATTAGAGTTAGCATTGTTTAGTTAGGCCTTTGGTATGTTGAAAGCTACACATACTGCGTTCAGAATGGCACACTGAGTTTTAAATTTCCTAGGACCATCATGAATACATTAAAAATAACTGTAGTATGCCTCGTGTTGCTATTTTTGGCAGGTTGTTCAACAAAGCCAGTACAAGTATATGAAGGAGAAGCCCTAGCTGCAGATCAGCAAGCGATGATCACGGCGGGTGAAAATATTGAGATTACGCGTATTAATGGGAAGAAAATGAAAGAATATTTGCTTTCAAATATCGATACGCATTACGCACTCAAGCCTGGGAAGCAAAAGGTTGTCTTTAATTACACGAGTGTTTGGGCGGTATCTAAAGTAGGTCCAGATGGAGAGCGTTCAGAGCTAGTTGAATCCGACCCGCAGTTTGTTGAATTTGATGCTTCGGCTGGACAAGCCTTATCGTTTGATTTTAAAGATGTTGCTAACGTTAGAGAAGCGCGTGACTTTGCGCTAGCCTTTGTAGCTTCTGTTGTTGATCAAAATGGCAATATCGTAGCGATGTCAGAGCCATATGATGCTGAGAAGCATAGTCCAGTGTCGGCAGCTGTTGTTGCGGATGCTCCTGCTAACGTAGCTGTGACCGCGACACCATCTGCGCCAATAGATCAGGGTTTACCGACTATTGATGCGCTAAAAACACAAACAAAACAAACAACAAACGAACAAAAACACACAATTCAACAATGGGCGTTTAAGTAAGTTTTATTCGCCTTGCTTCGAGCTTGTAGTGGATGAGAATAGTCCGCTTACAAGCTCACTTGCATCGTCAATAATGCCGCTTACAAATGACCGGCTCTCATCCTCTTTTTCTTCAAGTGCTGTATGTTTCAAT
>NZ_LWGF01000737.1:0-1618 GCF_001635355.1 Oleiphilus sp. HI0125 | reverse complement strand
TCAAATTGGTTTTGCCATAACAACACAGCATCGCAAGCACCACTCTTTAAGCATTGTTCTGCGGCCCAAAGTGCATCATTTTTTTGCTTAGGTTGGATCAATAAGATCTTACTCACATCAAAATTTTGATGATGAAAAAACTCAGCGCATAACACGCCAGGGGGATTGATAAAAACCAATAAACGCGTGTCATTATTCTTGCTCTGCTCCTTTAATATCCTTGATGAAAGAAACCTTAATTCACCAATGCCTACCTGACTTTCAATACTCACGACCCCTGTTTCAGGAAACCCGCCTGCTAATTTCTCATCAAAAACGGCATAGCCAGACGAAGCCAATACGGGGCTTGATGGTTGCTCACGCCCTTGCCATAGCAATCGTTTTTGCTGCAAAACATCGACTAAATTAATTAAATCACTCATTACTAAACACCTGTATATACATACAGTATATAGTTTAAATTTAATTACTGGCAAGCCCAAAAATGTTACAGATTTTGTTTTGATGAGAGATTGTTATTGAGGTAGCTATGCCCCGTTCAAAAATACGCAGACATAAAAAAACCCGCTCAATGAGCGGGTTTTATCGTTTACCACAAGGCTTAACGTAGAGTTCCAGAGAAACGATATAAGGCTGAATTTTTCTCTTCTTCTGTTTGACGCCAGCCATACCGCTTTGGCGGCTCAAGCTCGATCACACGTGTTCCCCAGAACAACCAGTCATACAGCGACAAAACGTTTTGCAAATTCTTACCAGAGTTACGCCCGCGTGCATGGTGGTGGTGATGCTGATTCGGAAAAGTAAATACATGTGCTAATGCGTAAGCAATTTTGCGTACGATAGGATTCTTATGGTTCAAGAAATACAGATCATATTGCCAGTTTGTATGAACATGTAGCGTCCAAACGCCTTTAAAGATCATGCCGTACACAAACACTTCTGTTAACCCTAAATACAAGGCAATAAAACTAAACCAAATGTTTGGCATGACGAACCAGTATGTCCAACCTTCAACAAAGTTTTGCCCGACAGTTAAACGAGCTTTCTCATCGTCATTGCCGATCAAGTGATGTGGACGGTGTGCGGTACGAAACAGCTTATGCAGGAACTGCATTGGTCGAGTTTTAGGTGTTCGACTATGCGCAAACCAATGGCCCAGACCATGAAAAAACTCTTCTAGCATGATGAATGCTAGCAATGTTGGCCAAAAATATTGTTCATCTAAAAAGGATAACGATCCCGCTAAAGGCGCCATCCAAAACCCTGCCAGACCAAATACCATTAACATGACTAATGGACGTTGTATCAAGGCAATAGCCCCCGCGCAAATAGCAATCATCTTATAATCAGTTTTACTCAGAATTCCTTTTTTATAGTTGCCCGTTGCCCACTCATAAATAATGAACAACACTAAAAAAATGCTCGTTACTATCGTTTCCATAAGTCTTTCCTACGCTTATTTCCTGCATTGATCCCATAATCAGGATCGAATGAACTGTCACCAATTAAACATAATGATAAGCAAGGCCTTGTTATTGATCTAATGGATTTATAATATTTAGGTTATATGAAATATAGATAATCAAGATTCAAGGTGCACAAGATATGCAACGTCATT
>NZ_LWGF01000736.1:0-1973 GCF_001635355.1 Oleiphilus sp. HI0125 | reverse complement strand
GACCTCTGGTGATACTGGTTCAGCAGCTATTGAAGGTTGTCGCCACTGTGACAATGTAGATATTTTTATCCTTCATCCTCATAACCGAGTGTCGGATGTTCAGCGTAAACAAATGACGACCATCATTGCTGACAATGTATTTAATATCGCTGTTGAAGGTAATTTTGACGACTGTCAAAACATGGTTAAAGAAAGTTTTGCGGATCAATCCTTCCTTGAAGGGACGCGTCTTGTTGCGGTTAATTCTATTAACTGGGCACGAATTATGGCGCAGATCGTATACTACTTTAGTGCTTCATTAGCTCTAGGTGGCCCGTCGCGAAGTGTTTCATTTTCGGTTCCGACAGGAAATTTTGGTGATATTTTTGCCGGCTATCTGGCGAGAAATATGGGATTGCCGATTAACCAATTGGTTGTCGCGACGAATCGTAATGATATTTTGCACCGATTTATCAGCAAGAATCATTATGCGTTAGAGCCGCTTCACAAAACATTATCGCCAAGCATGGATATCATGGTGTCGAGTAACTTTGAGCGTCTATTGTTTGATCTGTATGGTCGAGATGGCAAAACTCTAGCTAATTTGATGGTTAAGTGGAAAACAGAGTCGGGCTCTATTGAAGAAGAGCGTTGGAATTCTGCTCGTAGCTTGTTCGATAGTTGTGCGGTTGATGACGATCGTACTTGTGCTGTGATCAAAGAGGTATTTGAAGCAACAGAATACTTACTTGATCCTCACACGGCTATCGGCGTTGATGCTGCGCGCAAGACACGTCGTGATCAAGCAATTCCGATGGTAACACTTGGTACTGCGCATCCTGTTAAGTTTCCTGAGGCTGTAGAGAAATCTGGCGTTGACGTTTCTCCTGCGTTGCCGATCCATATGGCAGATTTATTTGATCGAGAAGAGCGCTATGATGTGCTTGATAACGACATTTCAAAAATCCAAGAATATGTTGTAGAGCATCGCCGTACGTAATTATTGTTAAATCAGGCGTAGCAGCCGTGCTGCGCCTTTTCTCCATTCCTCATTGAGTTGCGCTTATGCAGCGAAAGATAGTCCAGCGGGCTCTTCCAGAAAATTATAAATCACTCCCCGACATACCAGAGTTTTTATCAAAAATTTATGCTGCACGCGGTGTTGTTTCTGCTGATGAGCTAAGTCTTCAGCTTAAGTCAATGGCAAGTGCTGCTAAGCTGAAAGGTCTCGATACCGCCGTAGCTCTGCTTGTTGATGTCTTGTCTGCTAATGGACGGATTGTCATTGTAGGGGACTTCGACGCTGATGGTGCCACAAGCACGACCATAGCCTACGAGGCGTTGCGTGAGTTTGGGGCGAATAATGTCGATTATCTTGTTCCTGATCGCTTTAAATTTGGTTATGGGCTAACGCCTGAAATTGTTGATCTGGCCGCTCAATCAAATCCTACTCTAATAGTAACGGTTGATAATGGGATATCTAGTCACGAAGGTGTTGCGCGCGCGCATGCCTTGGGTATTAAGGTTATTGTCACTGATCACCATTTACCTGGCGACGAACTTCCAGATGCAGACGCGATTGTGAATCCGGCTCAGTACGGTTGCAACTTTCCCTCTAAGAATATGGCTGGTGTGGGTGTTATTTTTTATGTGATGTCCGCATTACGAGCCTCTCTCCGTACGATCAATTGGTTTCAAGATAAGAACCTTGTTGAGCCAAATATGGCTGCATATCTTGATCTTGTGGCATTAGGTACGGTGGCTGACTTGGTTGCTCTGGATTTTTATAATCGAATCCTCGTAGAGCAGGGTATGCGGCGAATTCGTGCGGGTAAAGCACGGCCGGGTATTTTGGCGTTATTTGAGGTTGCAGGTCGGAATTACGAAACAGCTGTTACAAGTGATCTTGGTTTTGCGGTTGGTCCTCGTTTAAACGCGGCGGGGCGATTAGATGATATGTCGACAGGTATTGAATGTTTGCTTTCGCGAGACAT
>NZ_LWGF01000735.1:0-56355 GCF_001635355.1 Oleiphilus sp. HI0125 | reverse complement strand
CTGTTCTGCTTGTGCTAGCAGTTCTTCAAGGCTTTGCTGTGCCGCGTGGGTCAAGCCGAACGACATCATTGCGATGACGGCGACCAATACGTGGGTAAGTTTCATTGCTTTACTCTTTTCACTCGTTGGTCTGAAAGATTGTATGTTATCACTCTTAGCCCTGCCACTAACCTTGCCAAAGTTTATGAGTAACTGTGTTTCGATCACACTTTGTGGTGACACAGTTTGTAAGCTGCACATTTATTACTTAATTTATCATTCTGTTGGATGACTAATTGGATGCTTAAGAGGGAATCAACTTATGTCGGTACTAGACAGTATTTTTAATTACCATGAGCGCTTGGTGGTAGATGAAATGTCTAAACAGCTTAAAAAGCATACGTTTAGCGAAGCGCAATTGAGTGATATTGCGTGTCTTGCTTTGAATAAAGTGCCCGCCAAATACATCAAACATAGCGTGGATCGGGCGTTTTACACGAGTGATGTAGAAAGGATGGAAATCGCGGAAAAAATTGAAAAGGCTGTTGCTGAGGCAATTGCTTACATCGCCTCAGCAAAGCACTAGTTTTTGATATTTATGCGGGTTCAGCGGTTTCGCTTGCTAGTTTTTGGCTCGCTAACTGCGCTGCGCCAAATACTTGTTTGATACAAGCATCAATACGATTTGTATAGATCTCACGCGTTTTTGTATCGAATACATTTTCAGCAAACCATGCAATGAGCAATTGTTCTAACTGTTCTTCTCTCGATAAGCTGGCTGCGCCACTCAAACCTTCTGACAGACGAGTCACTTGCAGTTGCATACGTCGCTCTTGCGCTGACGCCGGAGATTCAAGCCCCGCAGCAATCTCACAACGAATACATAACTCTTGTGCGAGATCGTCATCGCTGATAGTTAGTTTTTGCGCTTTTGATGCTTTGGCCCGCGCTTGGAAACGTTCTTCTAGGCGCTTACTTAATTCAACGGTACTCGCAAAGTTTGCATCGATTTCCTCTTTATTTTCGGCGGCAATCGCGAGAATGTCGGCTTTACGTTGTGCTTCGTTCCATTGAGCCAGAATGCGTTCGAAATCCAACTGTTTAATTTGATGCTTCAAAGCTTCAATACAAGCGTTGTAGCGATCAAGAAGCTCTGTTCGTTTTTTCCCATTAACGTTAGTCACTTGTTTTAGATTGGAGCGCAAGCTTGCTAGGCTTGTCTCGGCGTCTTTTACTGAAGAGAACGTTTGCTTCACTGTTTGTTCAGCTTCGTTTACGATCTCTTCGGTCTGAGCTAGCTTCTCGTCATGTTCCTGTTTTGCTTTATTACGTTGAGCATCTCGTTGGGCAAAAATTTTGTCGCAAGCAGCGCGGAATTCTTTCCAGAGAACCCTGTCTTTCTTGTGTTCGGTAATACCCACTTTTTGCCATTCGCTTTGAAGGTCTTTGGCGCCTTGCATGGCTGTTGAGAGCTCTTCGCTTTCTGCAAAAGCCTGAGCACGAGATACGATATCTTGTTTGATTGCTAAGTTTTGCCCTCGTTCAGCGTCAATTTTATCGTTCAATTTTGCTAGCGTTTGATTGAATTGCTCTTGCAGGCCACGCCCGTGTCTGCGATCAACTGGATGAGCTTCGCGCCATTCGTTGCGAGCTTGACGATTTATTTTTTCTACTGCTTTCCAATCCACTGTTTCCCAGTTGATTTGCTCGACAAATTCAGCAAGTTCAGCGGCAAGCTTTTTACGTTTTTCGAGATTGGCTTTTTTCAGCTCGCCTTGCTCAGAATAATATTCAGCGCATGGTGCAAATGCTGCCTCAGCCGCATTTGAAAAGCGTTGCCATAGGGCAGGGTCTTGCGCGCCGCCAAGACTTTTCCAGCGTTCTTGAAGTTGCTTTATTTGGGCTGACTTTTCTTGAGGATCTATATGCTTATCAATCAGAGCTTCCATCGATTCACATAATCTTTCTTGCTCTGGCGATGCAGCAAAGCCTTGCCAATCTCTCAATTCATTCAGTTGATCACTGCGTAGTTTTAGGGCAGATGTGTAGTGATTTTGTCTTTTCTTAGTCAGCTTTTTATGCAGTTTTCGTACTTGTTGAATCTTTTGTTTGGATGCGTTGAGCTGCTTTTCGTCAAGAAGCTTGTCGAGTGCGGTGAGCGATTGGTTTAGCTCAGCTTCAATCTTCGATTGTTCTTGCTCTTTTGCTTGCTCGTGCTCTTCAGATTTTGCCATCACCTCTGACGCCGTGATCAGTAGTGCGGGGAGGGCGAAATTGTCGGGCCAGCTTACTTTGTCGAGAATGCTCTTAAGTTCTTTATATGCCTCGTATGATGACTGCTGTGTCAGCGATTCAATGCGCGCTTGTTGTTGCGATAATTTTTGCAAGGCGCTCAAGTATTGTCGAAGCGCCGACATTTTTTGTTTGTAAGACTTTTCAGTTTCTTTATCGACAGCTTCTTCTTTGGTGCTTTCAATCCAGCGCGTTTCTTGCGTTTTGATAATGGCATCGATCGCTGAGGTATCCTGAGGAGCTGCGGCTCTCTCAGATAACTGACTCAATGTATCTTCCAAGGTGTTAATTGTTGCGATGAGTTCTGAATCTTGCTGCTCCAAGCTGATGTCGGAGGAGGGGCTTTCTTGATCTTCTGGTTGCTTTGTTTCTGCGCTAACAGAGGCAATTTTTGCCTCTTCAACTTGAATTGCTTGCAGGCGTTTTTCGCAGTCGATAACCAGTGATTGGTAACTACTAACCTGATCATTGCTTGCGACTTCAATAAGCGCGTTACAGCGTTGTTTCAAACTGTCTAACTTTGCGGAGTAAAGGTTAGTGTCGTCTGTGTTTGCAAGTTCTTTGAGATTCGCGAGTAAACCAGAGAGTTGAAGCTTTTGTTGTTCGACTTGTTTTTTGTGTTCACGAATATGGCTTAATTTACTCTTTGCAATTTGAAAGACTTTTTTGTCTTTTGATCGCGCTGTTTCAATAACTTTATCAAGGCATTCTTCAGATTCGATGAGCTCGGTGGCAGCTTGTCTTAGTCGACTTAGCTTCGCTTGTTGTGCGATGAGGATGAGCGCCTCCTCATCTTGAATGCGTGCAAGGCTATTTAGGAATTCATCTGGAGATTCAGTGGCCATTATAATTTGCGCCAAAAAGGTTTTGTCTTCGATGAGGTCAAATAGGCTAAGGCCTAACGATTCACTGAGCTTTGTTAAATGTTCAACCGCAGCGGGTTTGTCCGCATTGTTTAACTTCGCGTAGAGTACAATAACGCGCGCTGGATCGCTTGTTTTACTCAGTGCTGCTTGTCTTACAGAAGGGTTTTCATCATTTAAGAGCAGAGATTCGATAATCTCACGTTGCTCATTGTTATGTGGATCAAGTTGCTGCAGAGCTTCTAATCGAACTTCGGCAGATTTGTTTTGCCATTTTGGTTTAAAAAGCTTGGATAAGAAATTAGCCATATCGTGCCTGTATTCTTGGAACGTAGCAGTTGCCTGCCACGGTAGTCTTTGTTGTTAGATGATATTTTTGTTCTTGTTGAGCAAAAAGTAATCGGAGTAGTTTAACCTTGAAATTGCTAGCAAAGAAGTGTTTATTCGACGCTTGTTGTTAGGTGATGCATAAAGTGTGATGAGTGTGTATGAGTGAGCAAGCTGAGCTGCTGCAAAAACTAAAAAACAAAGCCGTTGATTTGTTAGCGAGGCGTGAATATGCAATTCACGAGTTGAGAGATAAGCTCTTACGGAATTTAGATGAGGACGAACAAGTCCTCGTTGATGATGTGATCGAGCAAATGATCGAAGCAGGCTACTTATGTGAGCAACGTTATGCGGATATGTTGCTGCGATCACGTGTTATGAAGGGCTACGGTGCGGCGCGAGTGAGACAAGAGCTTGCAATGCAAAAAGTCGATTCTGAAGCGGTGATGCTTGCGTTTGAACGTGACGATACAGATTGGTTTGAGCTCGCCAAGCATACGCGGCAGCGTAAGTTTGGTGATTGGGATCTCGGCTTTGACTTAAAGCAGAAGGCGAAGCAGCAACGCTACTTATATAGTCGCGGTTTCAGCAGTGATCAGGTCAATTATGCCTTTGAGCTGAATGAGTGAATTACTTCTTGAGGTGAGGCTTAATGATCTCGTATAGCTCTGGCCTGTTCTCGGCTATTTCTTCATGGCTCAAACCTTCAAGCGAGTGCGGATATTTAAGCCATTCTTCGGTTTCGTGTAAAAAGTAATCGGGCACAATATCAGTCTGATTACGTGTAGGCTTGTAATACGGTACGGCCACTTTTATTTCTTGCGGCGTATTTCTTCTGGCGTGTGTTTCAAGATGTTCAATTACCGCTTTAATGGTATGCCCGGTATCAAATACGTCATCGACGATTAATAAGCGGTCCGTATGTTTCACGTGTTTGATGAGATAGCTCATACCGTGAATGCGAATCTCATTTGAGCGGCCATCAATGGCAGCTGCGTAGGAAGAAGTTCGAATGGCGATATGATCTGTTTCAATACCGTGATACTCAAGCAGCTCTTGTACTGCCGTCCCAATCGGTGTCCCGCCTCGCCATAGAGCAATAATAATGCTTGGTTTGAAGCCTGAATCTAGAATTTGCGTGCCTAAACGGAACGAATCTTCTAGTAATTGTTGTGCGCCGATGTAGGTTTTAAGAATCACCGATTGAATCCCAGTATGCTCAATATAAGTGGCTCGATTATTTACTTTTTCAAAAACATTTTGCAAGCTGAGTATCGTATATCGAGTATAAATAGGATGGGTGAAATGGCCGGGCTAGAACAGCAGAAGCAAGCGAAAAAACGATATGTCGAAGAGCAGTCGTTGGTGGAAGATAGCTATCGCTTGGCGGTCAAAATATATGAAAGTGGTTTTCGTCCAGACTTTATTGTCGGTATTTGGCGTGGCGGGTCGACAGTAGGTATTTATGTGCAAGAGTGTTTACAAACGCTGGGGGTCGAAACAGACCATATTGCTATTCGAACATCATACCGCGGCATGGAACAATACTTTGAAGAGTTAGAGGGCAATCAGGGTATTCGTGTTCATGGTATTCAATATTTGCTTGAGAATATGAATTACGACGACAAGCTGCTTATTGTCGATGATGTATTCAGTACTGGGCGCCATATCGATGCGGTTATTCAGCGTTTATCAAGTAAAGCTAAACGGAACATGCCTGAAGATACACGTATTGCGATGCCATATTTCAAAGAGGGCTTATCTGAGACTGGTCGGGAGCCAGACTACTTTCTCCATAAAACGCAAGACTGGTTGGTGTTGCCGTATGAGTTAACCGGTCTAACCCTCGAAGAGATTGAGCAAAACAAACCTTGGGTGAAGCCTTTCTTACGCCCGGACCTGTAGTATCGAGATCGTTAGTGGGAGAGCTCATTTGCTGTCCTAGTGCGTGTTTCTCGCTGAAGTGAACTCGCCCTCAAAGAAAGATTCGAGCAAGGCATGCTTGTCGATTCCGTAAGTGAGTTTGTTCGTTAGGTCTAGTACGACGATGCCATGTATTGTCGCCCAAAATAAATGAGCTAGTTTTTCTGGTTCGCCTTTTAAATAACCTTGTTGTACAGCGTCTCTTACTGAGTTTCGCAGCGTATCGAAGGCGCGATTCCCCATTAGCGTAACATGGTTGCTAGGCTCGCTCGGTTGGTCTAATTCAAACATTAAACGAAATGCATCGGTGTGTGCGGCTGCGTAGTCTGCATACCCTTGGCCCAGTGCATTGATTCGTTCAACAGGGTGGGGATGGGCTTCAACAATCTGTTCGTGAAACTCAGCGAATCGCTCGAAAGCGCGAGCGCGACAAGCATCAAAAATCGCTTCTTTGTTTTCAAAATAGCGATATGGCGTCATGGCGCTGCAACCAGTCGCCAGGGCAATAGCCCTAATTGATACGTCACGGTATCCGTGTTTCGCAAATAGTATGAGTGCTTGGTCCATAAGCTTTGCTCTGAACTCTGCTACTTCTTGTTCGTCTAGTTTTCTTCTTCCCATGAGTCATACGATAAGTTAAAAAATTGACAGTGTAAAATTTACAGTGTAAAAAAATAAATCCGAAAGTGTGGACTCGTTCGTAGTTCCGTTAGTTTTTTTAGAAATCGAATTAAGTGAGGAGCAAATGCCATCCATTCAAAGGTTGACCCATTCACCCATTTTTCTTGTTTCGGTGTTTTTTGTTTTCCTCTCGGCAGCACTTGGCGTTAGTCGAATAACACATTCTTCAACGAGCAATGACATTGCTGTGTCAGCCGTTTTGGTTGAGACGCTTGGTGATGGTGGCGAGATTTTCGTGCCAGAATATGAGCAGTTTGTTGCGCGTGTTGAGGCTGCACAGCGCGTAGAGCTAGGCTTTGATATCGCAAGCCGGCTTGTCTCTATTTCAAAGAAAGAAGGTGAGGCCTTTGTTGCTGGGGAGATTCTCGCGCAGCTTGATACTGCTCGTTTGCAAGCAAGACAAACCGAGTTGCGTGCGACGCGTGATAGGGCGGTTGCTTCATTAGATCTTGCTAAGTCATCTCTCAAGCGAACAAAAGGGCTGCGCACAAATAGTAATGTTTCTGCTCAGGCTTTAGATGAAGCCATCCGACAACGACAAGCAGCAGAGGCTGACCTAGCGTTCGCGAATGCACAATTGTCATCGATTAAGTTGGAATTGCAGAAATCTGTACTCAAGGCGCCTTTTGATGGGGTGGTGATTGAGCGTCTGAGCGACGTCGGCAGAACAATGAGTGTTGGCTTGCCAGTTCTCTTGGTCGAGCAAAGCGCTATGGCAGAGATTCGAGCAAGCTTGCCTTTACGAGTCGCCCAGAAACTGGCTGAAGGGCAGGCGGTTCGTCTTGAACATTCTGCTGGAGTGTTTGAAGCCAAGGTTGATCGCATCAAGTTTAGTCTTTCGGGCAATCGAGCGTCAGACGTGTTTCTGCACGTTGCCGATATAGATGAACGAGGTTTAGTTCCCGGTGAAATCTTGAGTCTGCAATTACGTAGTGATCGTCAGCGCTCTGGTTTATGGCTGCCGATAGAGGCACTGAGTGAATACGGTCGCGGTTTATGGTCAGTGTATCTTGCTGAGCCGCTTGCAGTGGAAGGTGAAGCGAATTCTGTAGGTGATGCAACCGCTGTAATCTCTCGAAAAACGGTGATGATCGATCGCTTTGCAGGCGACTACGTTTTGGTAAGGGGCGGACTCGCGAAAGATGATTTGCCGAACGTTGTGCTCAGAGCTACGCATAGAATTGTGGCGAATCAAAAAGTCCGATATGCCGATCAAAACGCCGTGATCGTAGGAGCCCAGTAATGCAGAAATCTGGATCACGCTTAAGCTCTGTCAGTGCTGCGTTTTACGAAAACCTCCATCTTTTGTTGATGACCTTGATTGTGATTTGCGCCGCAGGTTTATCTGCTTGGTTTGCGCTACCTAAGATCGAAGATCCTCGTATTACACAACGCTTTATTTCTGTTGTGACAGAGTTTCCGGGTGCATCGGCAAGGCTGGTTGAATCTTCAATTACTGAAGTGCTTGAGTCTGAGTTAGCGAGCATTTCTGAGATCAAAACGATTAATTCAACGTCTCGTAGTAATGTTTCGGTTCTAGCTGTGGAACTCGAAGATAGAGTTACCTCTCAAACCAACCAACAGCTGATTTCTCGCGTGAGAGATCGCATTAAAGATGCGAGCCGTAAGCTCCCGCCACAAGCTTCTGTTCCAAAGATTATCGAAGAAGAGAACATCGCATACGCATATACCTTGATTACAGCTGTGAAGTGGCAGGGCGAAGGTGAGCCTCAGCTCGATATTATGAATCGCATTTCGCAAATATTGAAAGATCGCATTGAAGCGGTTCCAGGTACTGAGTATGTCAGTGTACATGGCGCGCCAGATGAGACAGTGCAAATATATGTAGAACCGTATGAATTAGCCGAACTAGGGATGACGGTTCAAGAGTTAGCGGCGATTGTTGAAGCATCCGACTCCAAAGAAGTTGCGGGTCGTCTGTTGAGCGACAAAGTATTTAGCGCTATAGAAGTGCGTGGCGAGTTTGACTCGCTTGATCGTATTCGACAGTTGCCAGTGAAAAGCACCAGTGGTGACGTATTGTTGCGTGATATAGCTACTGTCGAAAAAAGTTACTCTAAACCAGAAGATAACATCATGCGTGTTGATGGTGATCGCGTCATATTGGTCGCAGCGCGTATCGAAGTTTCAAGTCAGATTAATCCTTGGACTGCGTCGGTTAAAAATGTGCTGAGGTCAGTTGAGGCAGAGACCGGTGGGGTTGTCTCCTTGGATGAGGTGTTTGAGCAGGCGAGCTATACCAAAGATCGTTTGCAGAGCCTTGGTCAAAACTTGATGGCGGGCATGATTGCCGTATTACTCGTTGTGTGGCTGTTTATGGGCTGGCGCTCTGGGTTAATCGTGGCATGCTCGCTGCCGCTCGCAGCGGCTTGTGTCTTGTTTGCTTTAAATGTGTTGAATCTCCAAGTTCAGCAGATGTCGATGTTTGGCATGATTGTCGCGATTGGTCTGTTGATCGACAACGCTATTGTGATGACGGATGAAGTCAGCACTAGAATAAAGCAGGGTTTCGCGTCCTCGGAAGCGATCCGACAAGCTTTTGATCATCTGTTTATGCCTCTACTAGCATCAACGCTCACTACTATTCTTGCGTTCATGCCAATCCTCTTGATTGAGGGTAATGCCGGAGACTTCATTGGTACGATATCAGTGAGCGTGATATTGGCTTTGATCGCTTCATTCTGTTTGTCCATGACTGTGATTCCTGCTATCTGTGCCTTGCTTGAGAACAAGCTCGCCAAGCCAAATGAGTCTCGCTGGTGGCAGGTTGGTGTTAGCTCAAAAGAAAAATCAGAAGGCTATCAGCGTTTTCTCGCGCACAGTTTGCGTAAGCCATGGTTAGCGGTTGTGACTGCACTTGGTTTGAGTATTTTTGGTGTGCTTTCTGTTGGCTCTTTGCCAAAAGTATTCTTTCCGACCGCTGATCGCGACATGTTCGAGTTACGCGTTTGGTTTGAATCAAATACGAGTGTTCCTGCTGCAGATGCCCTAGTGCAGGAAATAGACGCGTTGATTCGTAATAAAGCAGAGGTAAAACAAACGGTTTGGTCTATTGGGGATAGTGTTCCGGCGTTTTACTACAACCAATTGATGAATAATCGCAACCAGAACTACTACGCCGAAGTGGTGGTGACTGCTGAGGATGTCGAGGCATCATCAAGCCTAATAGATGAGCTTCAAGTTGAGTTAAGCGAGCGCTTTACTCAAGTTCAAATTGTTGCCAAGCCTTTCTCTCAAGGACCGCCTGTTGAAGCGCCAATTGAGTTTCGGGTGTTTGGCCCTGAAACGGATGTGTTAAGAACTTTAGGTGAAGAGCTACGAGCAATTATTTCTCAGCAATCTGGTGTGTTGCATACCCAAGCATCAGTAAAACCGGGCGCTCCGAAGATTGAGTTTGATGCGAATGAAACTGCGCTCGGCGAAATGGGGCTTCAGCTCGACTCGGTAGCTGCTCAGCTGCAAGCTGCCTACGAAGGCGTTCAAGCAGGCAGCATGTTAGAAGACATTACGCAGTTACCGGTAACTGTGAGCTATGAGAATAGTCAGCGTGCAAGGATCGAACAGTTGCGCGCTTTCCCGATTGTTCAACCAGATGGCCGATGGGTGCCAGCTAATGCCTTTGGAGAATTCAATTTAACGCCCGACGCGGCCTCAATTACTCGTCGTAATGGTGAGCGAGTAAATATTATTCACGGTTATCTTTCACAGCACGTGACCCCGATAGATATTACCAATGCCGTTGTTGAACGACTTGAGTCAGGTGGTTGGGTGCTACCTGAGGGGTATCGCTGGTCTGTGGGCGGTGATGCGGAAGAGAGTAAGCGAGCAAATGCATCACTAGCGGCCAACCTACCTGTTTTGGTTTTATTGATGGTGACTTGCTTGGTTTTAGCATTTCGCAGTTTTAGGTTGGCAACAATCATTGGCATGGTCGCATTACTTGCTGCGGGCTTTGGCTTTTTATCGCTTTGGATTAGTGGATATGCATTGGGCTTTAATCCTTTGATTGGTATCACTGGTCTGATCGGTGTGGCGATTAATGGCTCCATTGTCGTGATCGCTGCAATGGAAGCCAATGAGAAGGCTAAAGCCGGAGATCATCAAGAGATTATCAATGCGGTGATGTCTTGTACGCGACATATTTTGAGTACAACGCTCACCACGATTGCTGGATTCATACCGTTGATTCTGCTTGTTGGTGGGCAATTCTGGCCGCCATTAGCGGTAGTGATTGCAGGCGGAATTGGCTTCTCGATTATCTTGTCGTTGTGGTTTACGCCAAGTATTTACGTATGGTGGATTGGTCGATCGGGTGCCGCAGCGCGTCTAAATCCTGGACATGCTACGAGATATCGAGAGCCAATCTCAGCCGAATAGAAAAGACTAAAGGTAAGTGTGGTGCGAATACATGTGCGATAACAGGTAGGGGAGTTTCTCTACGACTATCGCACTAGGTTTTCGTCGAAGTTTATGGTGTTTTTGGGGCGCTCTCTGCGTTTACTCTCATCTAGCCAACGCAATACGTCATAGTAACGACGAATGTTTTGCACGTAGATCACTGGCTCTTTACCGCGCGCATAACCGTATTTTGTTTGTGAGTAGTATTTCTTCTGTTGAAGAAGAGGTAGGAAATCTTTCACATCCGCCCACTTGTTTGGGTCCTTGCCACCTTTCTCGGTCAGCATGCGGGCATCTTCAAGATGTCCGAGACCAACATTATAAGAAGCCAGCGCAAACCATGTCCGATCGGGTTCCTGGACGTCTTCGGAAATACGTTTGTGTATTTTAGAGAAGTATTTAGAGCCGCCTTTGATGCTTTGAATCGGATCAAGACGATTTTTAATGCCCATTTCTTTAGCGGTGACCAAAGTGAGCATCATCAAACCTCGAACTCCCGTTGGTGAGACGGCATTAGGTCGCCAGTGAGATTCTTGGTAACCCATTGCGGCCATCAAACGCCAGTCGGTTTCGTATTCGGTCGCGTACTTTTTATAGGTATCCTCATACTTTGGTAGGCGTTGTTTTGTGTGGCGAATGAAGGTGCGCGCGCCCACATAGTTCACTTGCGCTAGATGGCCATAATAGCGTTCTTCTAACTGCATCAATGTGCCATCTTCATTGGATTGATGGATAAATGCATTGGCTGCGTTAATCAGAGTGTTGTCACTGTTGTTTGGGAAAAACCAAGCAATGCCTCTGCTTGAGCCAAATTCAAAGGCTTGGCGGACGCGAGGATAAAAAGCGCGGTGAAGTTTCAGTTCTAGTGAGTAAACGAGGGCAAAATCAACCTCTTTGTCTTGAACCATGCGAATCAATTCTTCGGTGTCGCTGTTTACGGTTTCCCATTTTAGATCGGGATGATTGAGTATCAGCGATTCAAGTTCAGTGACCAAGTCACTGTCGCTCACAACAGCAATCGTTTTTCCGGATAGATCCGCGATAGAGCGCGGACGTTTTGAGCCATATCGATACACAATCAAAGGAGTTGTTTCTAGAAAGGGCTCGCTGTGTTTATACTTTGAGGTATTTGCTTCACTGAGTACCATCATTGAAGCGGCCATGTTGGTGTAGTTGTTGTCGAGTGCGGAGCGTATCTGAGCGCGTGTGCCGGCAACTTTGACGTCGAGATCTAGCCCCAGATTTTTGGCAAAGAGTGAAGCGAACTCATACTCAAATCCTTCACTTGTATCGCGGCCCTCATAATAAATGCCCGGTGCGTTTCTGCTAATCACGTGCAGAGTCTTACGTTCTTTGATTTGCTCGAGTTGGCTGGGTTGTTCGCAGCCGACTAATCCAAGCGCAAAAATAAGGCAGCAAAACAGATAGTTTGCTTGCGATAATGATTTACTAAGAGATTGATTCAAAAGAATACTTCAGACAGTAATTATTAAATTTATAGCTTAATCAGTATAGAGAATGATGAACATTTGAGCGAGCATTGATCTATGCACGTTAAATTGTTAACAGTGAAATGCGTTTGAAGTATCATACGCGCCTTTCTACATCTCACCCAATGAGGCTTGGTCCGAATTATGATGGAACTCCGCGGTGCACCTGCTTTATCCCCCTTTAAGCAACAGTCTCTACTTGCCCAATTACGAGAAATAAATAGTGCAGTCGAATCGGTATATGCCGAATTTATGCATTTCGTTGACGCAGTAGATACCATTGGTGAACAAGAACTCAGTGTATTAAATCGCTTATTAACATATGGCCCTAAGAGCCAATTAGAAGCGACAGAAGGCAAATTGTTCTTAGTTGTGCCTCGTGTCGGAACGATTTCTCCATGGTCGAGTAAGGCAACAGATATCGCCTTAGGCTGTGGGCTTGATCAGATCAAACGAATAGAACGTGGCATTGCTTACTATGTGCGTGTTGATGGGAACCTTGATGCAAATACTGTCGGTGCATTGTCTGACGTGCTTCACGATCGCATGACACAGACTGTATTCCATGAGTTTGCGGGTGCAGAACTTCTGTTCAAACAGTCAGAGCCAGCAGCGCTAAGTACCGTCGATGTGATTGCCTATGGGCAAGATGCCTTGACCGAAGCCAACAAGCGAATTGGTTTAGCGCTCGCGGAAGATGAAATTGAATATTTGACCAAAGCATTTATCGATCTTGGGCGTAACCCTAGCGATGTAGAACTGATGATGTTCGCGCAAGCCAACTCTGAGCATTGCCGCCATAAAATCTTCAACGCGTCTTGGGATATTGATGGGGAAGCTCAAGATAAATCGCTGTTTGCGATGATCAAGAATACAAATCAACTGAGCGGAGAAGGGGTTTTATCTGCGTATAAAGACAACGCGTCAGTGATTGTAGGCTCGAAGGGCAAGCGATTCTTCCCGAACCCAGAAACGAAGGTCTACGAAGGAAATGAAGAAGATATTCATATCCTGATGAAAGTAGAGACTCACAACCATCCAACGGCGATTTCACCTTTTAGTGGTGCATCTACGGGTTCTGGTGGTGAAATTCGTGACGAAGGTGCGACGGGTAAAGGCTCTAAACCTAAAGCGGGTTTGACTGGTTTTACGGTTTCTAACTTGAATATTCCGGGCTTCGAACAGCCGTGGGAGCAAGATTTTGGTAAGCCCGACCGCATTTGTTCCGCATTAGATATTATGTTGGATGGGCCGATTGGTGGTGCTGCGTTCAATAATGAATTCGGTCGTCCGAACCTAACGGGATATTTCCGTACGTTTGAACAAGAAGTGGCAAGTTCACTAGGACGAGAAGTTAAAGGCTACCACAAGCCGATTATGATCGCTGGTGGTCTTGGAAATATTCGTGGCGAGCACGTTGAAAAAGGCGAGATCAAAGTAGGTGCCAAACTGATTGTATTGGGTGGCCCAGCAATGCTGATTGGCCTAGGCGGTGGCGCTGCCTCGTCAATGGACTCTGGCTCAAGTCACGCAGATTTAGACTTTGCATCTGTGCAACGTGAAAACCCTGAAATGGAACGTCGTTGCCAAGAGGTGATTGACCGCTGCTGGCAACTTGGTGATCAAAACCCGATTGCTTTCATTCACGATGTGGGCGCTGGCGGTTTATCTAATGCCTTTCCTGAATTGGTGAAAGATGGTGGTCGTGGTGGTCGCTTTGATTTGCGCAAAGTGCCAAACGATGAGCCGGGTATGGCGCCGCATGAGATTTGGTGTAATGAATCCCAAGAGCGTTATGTGTTGGCTGTTGAGGATAAAGACCTAGCTAAGTTTGAAGAGCTTTGCGCTCGCGAGCGTTGTCCTTATGCCATTGTTGGTGAAGCGTTAGAAGAGCATGAGCTGACGCTTGATGATCCGCATTTTGAGAATAAGCCTGTTGATTTGCCGATGTCGGTATTGTTCGGCAAACCGCCTAAAATGCACAGAAGTGTGGAGTCGGGCAAGTTCACGAAAGAAGTTTTCGATTCTACCGGTATTGATATTAACGAAGCGGTAGATCGTGTTTTAAGTTTGCCGAGTGTAGCGAGTAAAAACTTCCTGATTACAATCGGCGACCGCAGTATCACAGGAATGGTTGCCCGTGATCAGATGGTTGGGCCTTGGCAGGTACCTGTGGCAGATGTCGCGGTAACGAGTTCTGATCTTGATGGGTACGCTGGTGAAGCTATGGCGATGGGTGAGCGTACTCCGATCGCCGTGATCGATGCAGCAGCTTCCGCCCGAATGGCGGTTGGAGAGGCAGTAACAAATTTGGCTGCAGCATCGATTGATCAGTTAGGGGATATTCGAATGTCTGCTAACTGGATGGCTGCGGCAGGCCACGCAGGTGAAGATGACAACTTATATAAAGCTGTCGAAGCTGTGGGTATCGAATTGTGTCCGGAGCTAGGCATTTCGATACCAGTCGGTAAAGACTCGATGTCTATGAAGACAGTTTGGAAAGAAGACGGCGCAGATAAGTCAGTTGTGTCGCCAATGTCTTTGATCATCTCAGGGTTCGCACCGGTTGTAGATGTTCGTCAGACCCTAACGCCTCAGCTGCAAGTATCTGATCAAGCAACTGATCTGATTTTGATTGACCTTGCAAACGGTCAAAACCGTTTGGGCGGTTCGGCTTTGGCTCAAGTATATTCTCAGGTTGGTGCGATCGCGCCAGATCTTAATGACTCTGAAGACTTAAAAGCCTTCTTTGCTGTGATTCAGGGCTTAAACAAAGACGGTAAGCTATTGGCTTATCATGACCGTTCAGATGGCGGTTTATTGGCGACTTTGGCAGAGATGTCCTTCGCAGGCCATGTGGGTGTTGACATCAAACTCGACCAGCTTGCTGAAGATGATTCACACTTTGCCCGTGAATTGTTTAATGAAGAGCTTGGTGCGGTGATTCAAGTCAATGCTGCCGATACCGAGGAAGTGCTTCAGCAGTTTACTGCTGCAGGATTAGGTGAACACACGTTAGTGATCGGCACATTAAATGATGACGACATGGTGCGTTGTAGCTTTGACGGTAAAGCGGTCATTGAGCGTTCTCGTTCTAGCTTGTGGCAACTGTGGTCTACAACCAGCTATAAAATGCAAAGCCTGCGTGATAATTCAGAATGTGCACAGCAAGAGTTTGATGCTTTAGCTGATGCCAACAATCCTGGTCTACATGCTGAATTGAGCTTTGATCTCAATGAAGATGTTGCTGCGCCTTATATTAATACAGGGGCCAAACCTCGTATTGCTGTATTGCGTGAGCAAGGCGTAAATGGTCAAACAGAAATGGCTGCAGCATTCACGCGAGCAGGATTTGAAGCACAAGACGTGCACATGAGTGACCTCGGCGCTCAACGCGTAGATCTAGCTGATTTTAATGCGCTTGTTGCATGTGGTGGCTTCTCTTATGGCGACGTACTTGGTGCAGGTGAAGGTTGGGCAAAATCGATTTTGTTCAATGAGCAAGTTAAGGATCAGTTCCAAACATTCTTTGATCGTGATCAGACCCTAGCCTTGGGCGTGTGTAACGGCTGTCAGATGTTATCGAACTTGCGTGAGCTTATTCCTGGTGCAGATTTATGGCCGCATTTTGTGCGTAATCGCTCAGAGCAATTTGAAGCGCGTGCAGTGATGGTTGAGTTGTTAGAATCAAATTCAATCATGTTGCAAGGAATGGCGGGAACGCGTATACCGGTCGCTGTGGCGCACGGAGAAGGGCGCGCTGAGTTTAGTAATGACAATGCACTAGCTAGCTTACAGGCACAGTCTCAAGTTGCATTGCGTTATGTTGATAACTATGGTTCTGCGACGGAAGCTTATCCGTTTAACCCTAATGGATCTCCTGAGGGGATAACGGGTTTAAGTTCTTCTGATGGTCGTGTGACGATCATGATGCCGCATCCTGAGCGTGTTTATCGAACACTTCAGAACTCATGGCATCCGCAAGGTTGGGGTGAAAATGCTCCATGGTTGCGCTTATTCCAGAACGCTAGAGCATTCTTTAAATAACGAATGCTTTTAATTTAAATGGGGTTATAGCTTTGCTCTGACCCCATTTTTTTTTGCCTATATAACTTAGTGCTTTTAATTTGTCCTGTTTTCTAAAAAACTTGTCTAAAAATAAACATGCAAATGTAAAGTTTTGTGCCATACTGTAGTCTCGTTGCGGCCTGAAAGTACTTTTTCGCAGCATTTATAATAAGAAATACGCAGTCTCTATTTCATCTAATTTTCACTCTGTCAATGCATTTTTTGGGTGCGTTGGAATTCTTATGCACAAACTTGGCCGTTTACGGCAAGGTGTAGCGCGCCTTGTGCATAAAAAAAGTATTTTGATACATTGACAAATGTAACTTATTGATTTTATTGATTTATTTATTTTTTGATCAAAAAGCCCGCAAGCTGTTTCAAAAGCTTATATTATGCGGTTTTGACGCAAGTTAAGACTAAGTATCCCCAGAGTTATCCACAGATCTTGTGAGTAAGAATATGTCGATAAAACCAGATTATTTTTTGAGCTTTTACGTGCCTGTAACGGATTGTGATTTCGTAAAGAAGTCTGTGTTTGCAGCTGGTGCGGGAAGGATAGGTAATTATGAACATTGCTCGTTTGAAACGCGAGGCATTGGCCAGTTTAAGCCAATCGGTTTGGCAAATCCTACCATCGGCGAAGTAGATCAATTAAGCGAAGTCGAGGAGGCTAAAGTCGATATGGTGTGTAGTGCAAAACATATCGCGGACGCAGTGCAAGCATTAAAAAATGCGCATCCTTATGAGGAACCCGCTTACCACGTGATAAAACTCGAGACGCAGTTTTAGCGCACCCAGTCTTCACCCAGCGTTGCTGAAAATTCAACCTCTCTCGGTTCTCGGAATGCATCAGACACGTGCGTGGGAAATTTCCCTTCTTTCCTATCCGCAAAATAACGCTTCAAAGTACGTTTAACGGTAGGGAAGGCTAGCTCATCCCACGGGATTTCTTCTTCTGTATACAGTGCGCACTCAAGGCTTTCCGTTCCAACGCCGAACTTGCCATCAATGAGTGTGGCCAAGAAGTACATATGGACTTGATTGATTTGAGGAACGTTGATAACGGTTAACAGGGAGTGCAGCGTTACTTTTGCTTCGGCTTCTTCCCATGTTTCTCGTGCTGCTGCTTCCATGGTCGTTTCTTGGTTTTCCATAAATCCTGCAGGCAGTGTCCAATAGCCATAGCGCGGTTCAATGGCTCTCTTGCAAAGAAGTACTTTATCTTCGAATACAGGAAGTGTGCCCGCGACAATGTTTGGATTTTGATAGTGAATGGTCTCGCATTGAGGGCATACGTATCGAAGTCGACTATCGTCGGCTGGAATTTTCTGTTCAACGGCATGGCCGCAATTACTGCAAAAGTTCATATCAAAATGTGCCCATTCTCTATTTTTGGCTAGCGCGACATTCTCTAGCACACAGACTCAATTAACAATCCCTAAACCCTATGCTAAGGTGCCCAATCTCAAATTTATTGAACTACCTCATGAGTCTTATACAGCAGTTCGAAAGTCGTCTTAGTGATTATCAACCTAGACAATTAGGTGCTGAGCTTCCCAAAGCTGGCGTGTTAATGCCAATTACCCGCAATACTGCTAGACCTGAGGTTATTTTGACGCGTCGTTCGTCGCGTCTCTCTACGCACAGTGGTCAAGTTGCCTTCCCAGGGGGTAAGTTCGATCACACCGACGAAACTCTCATTAATACTGCATTGCGCGAAACGCATGAAGAACTAGGTATTGCGCCGAGTTCGGTCGAAGTCATTGGTGGCCTGAGTCAGGTCGTTTCTCTTCATGGTATACAGGTAAACCCTTTTGTTGGACTTGTTGACCATGATATTTCAGTGGTACCCAGCCCCTATGAAATTGAAAGTGTCTTTCGCGTTCCATTGGACTTCTTTTTAGATGCACAACCTATTCGTCGAGATAGAATGACCTACAAAGGAACCTCTCTTGCAGTTCCATCGTATGAGTATGAATATCAGGGTATCCGTTATGAAATTTGGGGGCTCACAGCGATTGTGCTGGTTGAGTTTTTGAATGTCGCAATGGATGCAAGAATAACAATATTTGATGACTACCTGAAGGATAGAGATGAAATTCAGCCTAAACGATAAGCAACCTGTTCAACATGGTGCTCCAGGCTTTATCGCGCCTAACGCGAGCTTGGTTGGTGATATTGAATTGCATGAGGACGCGAGCGTTTGGTTCAACGTTGTAATCCGTGCAGATAATGACAAAGTCGTTGTTGGCCCGCAAAGCAATATTCAGGACGGGTCGGTGTTGCACATCGATCCCGGATTTCCTCTTAATATAGGCAAGGGCGTCACTATCGGTCACAAGGTCATGTTGCATGGCTGTACGATCGGTGATTACAGCTTGATAGGCATCAACGCGGTAGTGTTAAATGGCGCCAAAATTGGGAAGCATTGTTTGATTGGTGCGAATGCATTAATCACAGAAAATATGGAAATCCCTGACGGTTCAATGGTGGTAGGAAGCCCCGCCAAAATTAAACGCACTCTCAGCGACCAGCAAATGAAAATGCTGGAGCTAAGTGCAGCGCATTATGTGTCGAATTCTCAGCGCTATCAAAAGCATTTGAAACAGCTAGAAGATGCATAGTTAGTAAAACTATGGGGTGATTTTTAAGATTTCCTCTCTGTGTTATAGGTAAAGAATGAGTGTAGAAAGTAAACCGATTGCCTCTCCTTGCGTGAGTATTTGCGCCCTAGACGAAAATGACGTGTGCGTTGGATGCCACCGTACCGGCCAAGAAATAGCGGGTTGGGGAATGAAATCAGAACCTGAAAAAGCTGAGATTATGGAACGCGTTCGCGAGCGCGAAAAAGGCTCTTACATATAGGTCGTGAGCGACAACAAGGAAAACAACAATGACAACATTAGGAACGGCGCTGACTAGTCAAGCAACTAAAGTACTTTTTTGTGGTGCGGGTGAGCTTGGTAAAGAAGTGGTGATTGAACTTCAGCGCTTGGGTGTTGAAGTGATTGCAGTTGATCGCTACGAAAATGCGCCCGGCATGCACGTGGCTCATCGTTCTTATGTTGTTGATATGCTTGACCCCGTCGCATTGCGTGCGGTCATTGAAAAAGAAAAACCAGATTTTGTTGTTCCTGAAATTGAAGCCATTGCGACGGCTGAACTGCTTAAACTCGAAGAAGAGGGCGTGCATATCGTGCCTTCGGCTCGCGCAGTGAACTTGACGATGAACCGAGAGGGCATTCGTACCTTAGCTGCCCAAGAGTTGGGTTTGCCAACCTCTACCTATGAGTTCGCTGATAACATTCATGATTTTAAAGCCGCCATTGAGCGCATCGGCTTCCCTTGTTTCGTCAAACCTATTATGAGCTCTTCTGGCAAAGGGCAGAGTCGTTTAAGCGAAGCGGATCAGATTGAATCAGCTTGGGAATACGCACAATCCGGTGGTCGCGCTGGAAAGGGCAAAGTCATTATTGAAGGCAGTGTTGATTTTGACTACGAAATCACCTTGCTAACTATTCGCCACAAAGACGGAGATGATCTCACGACAAGTTTCTGCGCGCCTATTGGCCACGTGCAAAAAGATGGTGACTATCAGCAGTCATGGCAGCCGCAAGTAATGTCTGATTTTGCACTAGAGCGTTCTAAGGTCATCGCAGATAAAGTAACGAGTAGTTTGGGTGGCTGTGGGCTGTTTGGTGTGGAGTTATTTATCAAAGGCGATGAGGTATTCTTTAGTGAAGTATCTCCTCGTCCGCATGATACGGGCTTGGTGACGCTCATTTCGCAAGACCTGTCAGAATTTGCATTGCATGCACGTGCGTTTTTAGGTTTGCCGATTCCGCATATTTCTCAACTAGGGCCTTCTGCGTCTTCCGTGGTGTTAGTTGAAGGTGAAAGCCAAAACGTGGTGTTTACTGGTATTCAACAAGCCTTATCTGAGCCGCTTACTGAGCTTCGATTATTTGGAAAGCCTGAAGTGTCAGGCAAACGACGAATGGGGGTAGCGTTAGCACGAGCTGATGAACTTGATAGCGCCTTAGAAAAAGCGAAGCGCGCCTCTAGCTCGGTTGTAGCAAAGCTCAACTAGTTTTCTTAAACCTCTATGCCTATTTCCCGTTTGCTTGATCACGCGTTTTCTCCGATTGAAAGCGCTAGCACACGGGTCTTGATTTTAGGCAGTATGCCGAGTCAAAAATCCCTTTCCTTACAGCAATATTATGGTCATCCGCAAAACGCCTTTTGGAAGATTATGGCAGAGTTTTCAGGCGTTCCTTATGATTCCGCTTATTCTGAGCGAGTTAGCGCTTTGACTGCTCTAGGTATAAGCGTATGGGACACGATCGCTAGCTGTCATCGTCCCGGAAGTATGGATTCTGATATCGCGCCTGATACGGTCATCGTTAATGACTTTGATGCATTTATCGCACGACACCCAGACTTATCGTTGGTGTTGTTTAACGGACAAGCATCAGCAAAAACTTTTTTTAAGCACATGGGAAAGCAATATCTTAACGATAAGGGCATTGATAGCGGTGTCATGCCTTCGACGAGTCCTGCCTATGCGGCAATGTCACTAAGTGAGAAAAAAAGAGTATGGCTAGCGTCATTAAAGCGCTAGGCACATGATAAAGAACTTAATTTCAGCAAACGCCTATTTAAACGAAAGGAGTTGGAATGAAGTATAAATCTATCGTTGTACTGACGGGAGCTGGTATCTCAGCAGAATCTGGTATCCAAACTTTTAGAGCGAGTGACGGATTGTGGGAGGAACACCGTATTGAAGACGTTGCCTCTCCAGAGGGTTTTGCACGCAATCCTGAACTTGTTCAATCGTTCTACAATCAGCGTCGTCAGTTTTTACTTTCGCCAAATATTAAGCCCAATCTAGCCCACAGGGCATTAGTAGGTCTTGAACGTGCGATGCAGTCAGCAGGCCATTCATTTTTACTCGTGACTCAGAATATTGATGATCTGCATGAACGTGCAGGCTCTCAAAATGTATTACATATGCACGGAGAGTTGCTTAAGGAGCGTTGTCAGTCTTGTGAATCTGTACAGGAATCACGCGTCGATACGACACCAAATTCAGTATGTGAAAACTGTGGCGCAATGGGTCATATGCGTCCGCATGTTGTTTGGTTTGGTGAAATGCCTTTGTATATGGATGAGATTTATCAAGCGATTGAACAATGCGATGCCTTTATATCGATCGGTACCTCAGGTCATGTATATCCTGCGGCGGGATTTGTTGAAGTCGCTAATCATGCAGGTGCGGATAGTATTGAGATCAACCTAAAGCCCTCTGCCGTGCATTCGAGTTTCTCTCGCTCCATTCAAGGCAAGGCTGGTGAAGTGTTACCGAGCTTCGTTAAAGATCTGTTGGCGTAGCATGCCTTTAGCTATTTATGAATTTAACTATTCATAAATCTAAGTGCTAAGTATGGCGCGACACAGAAGATTAAGGTCATGATTTTGTAATTCGCAAGGAACTTAAAATAACTGGTGCTCAATGCCGTTGCATTTAGTCCAAACAAGCGATTGTGTATCGCAAGCATTTGCGCTTTGAATACGACAATGGCGAAAGTCGCTAAACCTAGGTAAGCGAGGTTGATCGCACTAACCCAGCCAAAAAATGTCACCGCATCATCTAAGTTCATCGAAATCCCTCCTTAATAAGTGATAATTTAAATCTAGCTTATATTTACTCTCTGATCTTGTTTAAGATCAACATTGCTCTGTTTTCTGCGTCTGCATTAAAAAATCGACTAGCCTTGTTAGCCATGACTGGTCGCCTCAGAAACCTATAACCAAGTTGAGGGCAATCCGAAGAAAGGTAAAAATCAGTTAGCAGCTAAAGTTGATCGCTTCCGCGCGGCACTTGGTGCGATCAATCCAGTAAGCGTTAATGATGCGATTCCTGGTTATCAAGAATTACTCGAAAGCTGCACTACTGAACCGACGGACGTTCAAACTGACCTACCCGACTGGACATTTCAGTATGAACAATTTCGCTTAGCCGTCGATGCTGTAGAAGTCATCGTGGCAGGCTATCAACGTATTTATCAAGACGAAACCTACACGCGATTCAGAATCAAACAGCTGTTTCTCGAATCATACGATAAGGCAATTGCTTGTTGTGCAAGCTAATAGCTATAGAGCATAGACCTTCTATTTCTAATACTATTTGGTGGTAAAACTGCCAGATTTATTAGTGCTTTAGCGAACTCTGACTATACTCCGACGTAGTTTGTCTGCGGAGCAAGCAATGTCTGATCAGCAAGAAACTCAAGTTGTTGTTATACCCTCTAATCTCGAACACATCTCTACCACTGGGCGCGTTCAGGAGGATGGAAGTGTTGTCTTGTCCCCAGGCGATTTCATACATGCACGACAAGCAGTTCTTATTACTCATTCAGATGGTCAGCAAGCAAAGCTAGATCAAGCAGAGAAGATATCGCTGACAGACAGTCTCGTATTTAATAGTGAGATTGATGAATCAATTCTTGATCTAGTTGAAACAGAGCTTGAAGTGGAAAAGCCTTCAGAAGATGTCACGCTGAGCGATGGTGGTTCTCAGGTCGCAATTCATGACTATCAAGCGGATCTAACCGACACTGAGGCGGGATACGTCACATCTGCGAGAGGCTTGGGTAATTCTGAGCAACAAAATGAAATTGAAAAGCCTGGGTTGATTCAGTCGGCAACCAACACGTCCAATATAGTGATTGAAGATCAGTTGCTATCGGTGACTGGACAATTCCAGAATTCAGCCAGCTTCGTTAGTTTTCAAATCGTTGGACAGGCCAAGGATCAATACGGTGAGCTAGTGCTCGATGGCAAAGGAGGGTGGACTTACCAACTCGCTAATAACTCTATGAGTGTGCAGTCACTCGCGCAAGGCGAGAGTTTAACGAAGACTTTTCAAGTTGAGCTCGTTGATGCGTACGGGCGTACACAATTTGTTCCGATCAACATACAAGTCCAAGGCACGAATGATTTACCTCAAATCAGTGGAGCTTCAACAGGATCCGTTGTTGAAGATGTGCTGAAGAACGTATCGGGGCAGTTAAACGTTTCGGACGTGGATACACCGGATTCACACACCTGGTCTGTCTCTGGAACAGGGCAGGGCAATTATGGTTCGCTGTCGATTGATACGCAGACTGGAAAATGGATATACACCCTAGATAACACAAGCCAAGCAACACAGTTTTTGGCTTTCGGCCAAACGGTCACCGAGTCATTTATCGTCAATGTCGATGACGGGAAAGGCGGCGTTGTGCCGCAATCAGTCACTATCACAATCGATGGAACGAACGATACTCCGATCATAAGTGGAACAACTCAAGGCATTGTAACCGAAGACGCTCTGCTGACCAAAAGCGGACGTTTAAACGTCAGCGATGTGGATGCTGGAGATACTCACATTTGGTCGATGAATAGCTCGGGAACAGGTAGCTATGGCAGCTTTAATATTGATGCAAAGAACGGTCAATGGACATACACGCTTGATAACTCAAATTTAGCAACCCAAGCGCTCAGCCAAGGGCAAATTGTCAAAGAAGTATTTTATGTAGGCGTTGATGATGGCAATGGAGGCATCACTACTCAGAGAGTGCTTGTCGATGTAGTCGGAAGCAACGATCGCCCATCTATTTCTGGTACAGCGAGTGGCGCTGTAACCGAAGACCAAGTTGGCACGACATCAGGTCAACTTCGTGTCCATGACCTTGATGCAAATGATGTGCATGCCTGGAGTATCCAAGGTAGCGGCCAAGGAGCATTTGGTAGCATTAGCGTCAATGCGCAAACAGGCAAATGGGAATATAAACTCGATCATTCAAATCCTGCCACCCAAGCATTGTCTCAAGGACAAATTGCAACTGAAACCTTTTATATGAAAGTGGATGACGGGCAAGGTGGTACAAGGACTCAAGCTATTAGCGTTCAGGTTAATGGTACCAATGACACTCCTAGTATTTCGGGCACTAGCACTGGCGGTGTTATTGAAGATGCATCAATCAATATCACATCGGGACAATTACAGGTTCGAGACGTCGATAAAAATGATGTTCATGCATGGACACTAAATGGCTCTGGGCAGGGTAGTTATGGTCAACTCAGCATTGACCCTAATACTGGCCGATGGACCTATACGCTTGATAATAATCTGACGGCAACACAGTCAATCGCCAAGGACGATGTGAAGACTGAGAGTTTTACAGTTGAAGTGAGCGATGGCCAAGGCGGAACGGCGACACAGCTCATAACGGTAAATGTAACGGGCACCAATGATGCGCCCGCCGTGATCGGAGGTGACTTAACAGCGACCTTTACCGAAGGACAATACCCGACCATACGTGGTAAGACGCCCATTGTTCAGGATGTAGATACTGGTGACACCTTGAGTTTTAGTTGGGAGAATCAACACAGTTCTAGTAATGGCACCGGCCTCGTGTTGGGAAAATGGGGCAATTATATTATTGACGAGACCACAGGAACTTGGGGCGCAAATTTCCATAATTCTTTGGTCAATACGCTTTCAGCAGGCGAAGTGGTCACCGAGACAGTCATGATGAAAGTGACTGATCAACATGGCGCTACAACCGATCAAGCTATTACCGTCACCATTATTGGTACTAATGATGTACCTCAGATCATTGGGCAGTTCTCAGGAATAGTGACGGAGGATTTAGTTAATTCTGCGAAGGGAAATCTGCAAGCGGTTGATCCCGATCGATTAGATACGCATTCCTGGGCGCTTCAAGGAAATGGGCAAGGAACATACGGGTCTATCAGCATCAATCCGCAAACTGGAACATGGCAATATCAGCTCGATAACGGCTTGCTTGCAACGCAAGCGCTTTCTGCAGGGCAAATCGCATCTGAAACATTTATCGTTCAGGTTGATGATGGGCATGGTGGCACTGCAACGCAACGCATTACTGTTGACGTAACGGGTACCAATGATCGTCCTAATATCGGTGGAACAAGTACAGGTTTTGTATCTGAAGACGGAAAACCTAGTGCAGGAGGCATGCTTCGTCATGGCGATGTGGATGCAGGTGATACACACACATGGAGTTTGGGTAGTGGTCAAACAAGTTTTCAGGGTCAATACGGCACCTTCACGATTGCGAGTAATGGCGTTTGGCGTTACCAACTTGATAATTCTCATCCTGATGTACAGAAACTAGCCGCTGGTGAGTCACTTACAGATTCAGTTATCGCCAATGTTGCAGATCAGTTAGGCGCGACAGACTCGCAATCGATAGGCATCACGATCAATGGTACGAACGATAACCCCGTTATTGCAGGTCAAATTACTGGTCAAACAAAAGAGGATACGACCAAGCACACATCAGGACAGTTGACGGTGACTGATGCTGACGCGTCTGATACTCACGTATGGTCGCTTGTTGGAACAGGTCGTGGAACCTATGGTGTTCTTCAGCTTGGCCCGAATGGGCAGTGGACATATGACATGTTTGATGGCTCACGTTCAAAAGCAGTGAACGGCTTGCGAGAGGGTGAAACGCATACTGAGACCTTTCAAATACAAGTCGATGATGGGCACGGTGGGATCGTCACGCAAAGCGTTTCTATTATTGTTGAGGGTACAAATGATTCTCCTGCCATTAGAGGGCGAGCAACTGGCAGTGTGATAGAAGACCAAGTCGAAACGGTGAGCGGAAGACTACGCGATGGCGACCCTGATCGTGGCGACACGCATACTTGGTCAATTGATGGCGGCGGTGCCGATCAATATGGGCAATTGACGGTAGATCAAAACGGACGCTGGCGTTATACCTTGGATCGTATAAGCCCTGATACGCAAGGGCTTGGTGACGGGGAATCTGTCACCGTCCAACACACGGTGAGAGTCATTGATTCTCAAGGCGCAGCATCCACAAAAGTGGTATCTGTCGTTATTAACGGTACGAACGATAAGCCGCTGATGGTGGGACAATTTAGTGGTACGGCAAAAGAAGACGTTACGCCGACGATTAGCGGTCAGCTGACGCCAGACGATGCTGACAAAAACGACACACATAGCTGGCGAGTGTTAAATCCCAACGCCTCATACGGAAGTTTATCGATAGATGGGCAAGGGAAATGGACATTCTCTCTGCATCCTAACTCCGCGTCTGTGAATGCTTTGTCTGAAGGCCAAGTCATTCAGCAGACATTTCGTGTTGAGGTGAGAGATCAGCATGGTGAGCGAACCATTAAACAAGTTGTTATTGATGTTGAGGGAACAAACGATCTACCTACCATTCGTGGACAGAACACCGGTTCAGTTACCGAAGATTTGATCGGTCAAACCTCAGGTTCGCTCACTGCAGTAGATGTTGATGCCTTAGATACGCATACATGGGAGGTTGTTGGTTCGCAGCAAGGCCGTTTTGGCGGGCTGACGATAGACCCAAACAATGGAAAATGGACGTTTGTTCTGGACCATAATTCTCTTGATACAAAAGCTCTGGGGCATGGGCAGAAAACGACTGAGTCGTTTATCGTCGAGGTAGACGATGGACATGGCGGTAAAGCGCAACAGATCATTACTGTCGAGATAATAGGGAATAATACCGCGCCAAATATTGGTGGTGTTAGCTCAGGTTTCTTGAAAGAGGATGTGCAAAGTCAGGTTTCGGGCAAGCTGACACATGGCGATCCTGATATAGGTGATACACACACTTGGAGTCTCGTAGGTACAGCAAAAGGAAGTTATGGTTCCTTATCTTTGGGTCCAGACGGACAATGGACTTACAAAGTTGATGGGCGCATAGATCAACTCCGAGAAGGGCAGGCAAAAACAGAAACCTTCACGATCATGGTCACCGACAGTTATGGCCATAGCTCTCAGCAAACAGTGACTGTGAATTTGGAAGGTACGAACGATGTGCCAAACATTGGAGGAGTTCAGGCTGCGAGTACGGTTGAAGACGCGCAAAACCCGGTCGGTGGCCGACTGCAAGCGGGCGACCCAGATCGCGGGGATACCCATACTTGGACCGTTGTCGGAGGCGGCCAGAGCATTACCAATAGCTTCGGTACATTCACGCTACAAGCGAATGGGCAATGGAGCTTTTTAATCGATAACCGTTCGCAAGACGTTCAGACCTTGAAAGACGGAGAGATTAAAACGCTGAGTTTTCCTGTTGAAACGGAAGATTCACAAGGTGCCAAAGCAACATCTTTTGTCACGGTGACTGTGACAGGCACCAATGATGCGCCGCTTATCATCGCGCCGCCTCCAAGTCAGATGACCCTACTGGAAGACGGAGCGCAAACTCAGTTATCTGGAACGCTGAGCACGAGCGATGTCGATAAGGGCGATACTGCGACGTTTACTCCAGGCACTTTCAAAGGCACCTATGGCACTTTCACGATTGATGCCAACGGTAATTGGACATATACCCTCGATAACGGTGCAAATGCAACGCAAGCCTTAGCGCAGGGACAAATCGCAACCGAGAGCTTTGCCGTCGTGGCGACCGATCAGTCCGGTGCGTCGGTATCAAAAGTGATTTCCATGAATTTAGTTGGTACCAATGACATACCAACTGTCAATGGAATCGCGACGGGCACGACTGTTGAAAATCTTCAATTGAATGCAGTTGGCTTCTTGCAAGCAACGGACGTAGACACAGGCGACAAAATTACCCAATGGCGCGTACTCAACCCCAACGGCACTTATGGCTCGCTTTCTATCGACCAAAATGGCAAGTGGATATATACCCTCGATAACAATGACGCAGATACAAAAGCCTTGAAGGCAGGTCAAACGGGTCAAGAGGCGTTTCAAATTGTCGCGGTTGATTCAAGCGGCGGCACTTCTCAACCCTTCTCGATTAATGTCGATGTCATCGGAACGCAAAATAGAGCTCCAGGGGGCGGAGGCACTCCTCCGAGTGGCGTAACCACGACGCACCCTACGATTGTCGCGAATGTTATTGAGAATACCAAACCCAAAGATAGTGGCTCATTTTCTGGCGCACCGGGTACTGCCTTAAAAGACCCAGAGTTTAAAGCACCTGATGAAAATTCTAGTCCTACTCGTGTTGGCAATAATGCAGACAATCACATTAAGGGTACTAACAAGCAAGATTTTATCGACGGACGCGGAGGTAACGACCGGATAGACGGAGGCGATAAGGATGATCGAATTCACGGAGGTGATGGCAACGACCAATTGAAGGGAGGAAAAGGAGATGACGTTTTAAGAGGTGGTAGCGGAAATGATCTGTTAGATGGCGGATCGGCTAATAAAGGCGATACCGCTGAGTTTACTGGAAGTCGAAGTGAGTATCGTATTGTCGATTTGGGCAATGGTCAGT
The DNA here is from genome assembly GCF_001635355.1 of Oleiphilus sp. HI0125. NCBI lineage: Bacteria > Pseudomonadati > Pseudomonadota > Gammaproteobacteria > Oceanospirillales > Oleiphilaceae > Oleiphilus > Oleiphilus sp. HI0125. Next base: position 27,969 of record NZ_LWGF01000735.1, on the reverse strand, counting down.
TTCGAGTTATCGATACCATACCTGGGCGTGACGGCACAGATACCGTTAAGAACATCGAATTTTTTAGGTTTGCAAATGGCACCTATACAGATAGCAATGTTCAGTCTGGTTCGCCAATTCCTTCAACCGTTGGAAGCTATCAATCTGTCTCTGCGCATCCTGTTGTAGGCGGTGCATATGGTGCCCTGACCGTTGATGCCAACACTGGAAAATGGATCTATACGCTCAATAATTCTCCGCAAACCGAAGCGCTCGCTGAAGGTCAACAAGTTACTGAAACGTGGAAGATTGTCATGATCGATGCCAACGGTCATCGGCATGAGCAGACCGTTAACGTCGACATTCAAGGTACCAACGATGCGCCAACCATTATTGGGCAAGACTCGGGACGATTGGTTGAGGGCTCATTAACCCAATCGAGTGGCTCACTTGCTGCGCTTGATCCAGATGCAGGGGATACCCATACATGGTCTTTGAATGGCGGTGGGCAAGGCAACTTCGGCACACTGACCTTGAACCCTAATACCGGACAATGGGAGTACAAACTCGACAGTAATAGTCCTGCAGTACAGGCGCTTCAACCCGGTGTGACAGTTCAAGATGTCTTTACAGTGCAAGTCACCGACGCGAATGGCGATACCGCGACCAAACAAATTGTGATGAGTATTGATGGGACGGCGCAAAACCAAGTGGTAAGTAGCGGCCAGATCGTTGATACCGGTGCAGCCATTGAAAACAACAAAGTAACAGACCAAGGCTCTTTGCCAAACACATTTAATGGCACGCTAGTGACGTGGACGCTTGTCAGTGGGCAAGGGCAGCTTGGCTCAATGAATTTCGACAAGACTACAGGCAAATGGACTTATACCTTAAACGGTCAGGTCGCAAATAGTATGCCGGAAGGTTTAACAACGAAAGAAAGCTTCATGGTGATTCCTGTCGATCAATTCGGTAAGACAATGGTCGACAGCAATGGGCAAGCAGTCACAGTCTTGATTGAAATAGACGTCACCGGTACTAATGACGCTCCAGATATTCAGGGGCGTCTAAACGGCTCAATGAAAAATGCAGAAAGCTCGGTAGAGGGGCAATTGCAAAGTGGCGACCCAGATCAAGGCGATACGCATACTTGGTCTCTTAACGGAAATAATGGTAGCTATGGCTCGATGCAACTAAATGCATCAAGCGGAAAGTGGGAATATACCTTAGACAAGAATCATCCTGACGTACTGGCCTTGGGTAAAGGGCAAAGCCTCACTGAAACCTTTATGGTTACAGTAACGGATCAGCATGGTGATAGCAGCACGAAAGCCATAACGCTAAACGTGACGGGAGAGAACAAAGCGCCTGTTATTTCGGGTGTTACAGCAGGTGATGTCAAAGAAGATGTAAAAGGTCTGCATACCGCGAAAGCCAATATCACCGATCCAAATACGGGTGATACGGTTGAGATCATTCCAAAAACACAGAATGGTTTGTTTGGTCAATTTACCATTGATCAGCAAGGCAACTGGCAATATCAGATTAATGAGAATGCAAGCAATGTTGATGCATTGAGAGAAGGTCAAACGCGCACAGACACCTTCTTAATTCAGGGTAAAGATAATCACGGTGCAACTGTATCTCAGGTGATTACTGTCACGGTTGAAGGTACCAATGATGTCCCTCAAATCAGTGGTACGACCACGCAATCGATGTCTGAAACGCAGAGCACCTCAACTGGTCAACTGATCGCTGTTGATCCCGATATTGGTGATTCACATACTTGGAGCGTTAAGTCGGGCGGCAGCTACGGTACATTGGTCGTGGATGCAAATGGCAAGTGGACGTACACCTTAGACGCCAGCAACCCTGCGGTTCAAGGTTTAGCGAGTGGTCAATCGATGATTGATCACATTACTGTTGAAGTGCGAGATGCGAGCTCAGGCGTAAGTACGCAAGTTATCGATGTCACGATTAACGGCGCCAATTCACAGCCCAATATTCAAGGTGTTGTTCAAGGTCTAGCGGTTGAGGATCAATTAAATGCTGTCACAGGTCAACTTCAGCATGGCGACCCAGATCAAGGGGATACCCACACCTGGTCTTTGGTGGGAGGAGGTCAATCACCATGGGGGAGTATGCAGGTTGATGCGAACGGCAAATGGACCTTTGTCTTAAATCAAAACAAGGCGCAACACTTGGGCGATGGCGAAACGCACGAACTTGCGTTTCAAATTAAAGTGGCTGATCAACACAACGCAAGTGACACCCAAACCGTTAAGGTTGTGATTAATGGTACGAATGACGCACCTCAGATTTCTGGTGTCAGTATCGGGAATGTTCAAGAAAACGGCACCCTCAGAGCGGAGGGTCAATTGCAGCATGGTGACGTGGATGCCAACGACACACACACGTGGAAAGTATTGGCTGGCGGCTTAGGGGCCTTCGGAGTGATGACTGTCGATGCGCAAGGTAAGTGGACTTATGTGCTCGATCAGAACAAAGCACAAGCCTTATCAGATGGGCAAACAGCCACCGAAACTTTTCAGATTGAAGTGCAAGATCAACATGGTGAGCGCTCGGTGCAGACCGTAAATGTGCATGTCGATGGTGCAAATGATGTTCCTCAAATTACCGGCACTGATACAGGAAGGGCTATTGAAGGTTCTAGTATTGCAGCCGCAGGTTCTTGGACGGCTGTTGACCCTGACGCGCTTGATCAACATACCTGGTCCGTCGCAACGCCTGCTCAATATGGCACGCTGACAATTGATGCCAATGGCAATTGGTCTTATGTGCTTCATCAGCCGAATCATGCTGATATTGATCAGCTTGCTGATGGCGAATTAAAAACAGATACCGCGATCATTCAAGTAGATGATGGTCACGGGACTATCGTGACTCAGCAAGTCACCCTCACGATTACAGGTACGAATGACGCGCCGAATATCAGTGGTGTGTTAAGCGGAACAGTTCAAGATGGTGGCACATTACAGGCATCTGGTCAGCTTTTAGATGGTGACGTGGATGCAAGCGACATGCACACTTGGAACATCTTAGGCAGTCAGCAGGGTCAATATGGGGTGATAAGCCTCGATGCCAGTGGCAAATGGGTATATCAGCTTGATCCTGCAAAAGCTGAATCGTTGGCTAAAGGCGAAACGGCTCAAGAAACATTTCAGGTCGAGGTGCTTGATCAACACGGAGAGCGTTCTGTCGCTCAAATCCGAGTCGAGGTTGTGGGCAGTAATGATTTACCGAGTGTTGCTCCTGTTGTGCAGCAGTCGGTGGCCGAGAATGCGACAACGCCGATATCTGGAACGCTTCAAGTGATCGATCCTGATGTCAGTGATCAGCATGCATGGCGATCAGTGAATACCAGCCAGTATGGACAGTTCTCCTTGAATGCCCAAACGGGAGCTTGGGAATATCGACTCAATACAGCGCATCCTGATGTGCAGAAATTGCTGACGGGGCAGACGCTCAAAGAGAGTATTATTGTCGAAGTCGATGATGGTCTGGGTGGTACGGCAACGCAAACCATTGCCATTGAAATTGATGGGCAGGGTAATGCGCCTGTTGCCGTGATCGATAATAGTCACTTGAATGCTGGTGGTATCGATACTGGGAATGTCTTTGCGAATGACCAGGCTGACACGTCCTTAACACTCACTGGAATTAACGGACAGAGTCTGCAGTTCGATCCCGTAAGTGGTTGGTCTCAGGTATTTGATACAGGGCATGCGCTTGTTCAGTTCAAGGCCAATGGAAGCTATGAAGCACAAGCGAAAACGGGCAATTCAAATTTGCAAACCGTAACAGAATCTTTGCAGTATGAGGCTCAGGATCAATTTGGCGTTACTGCTACTGGGAGCATGGATGTCCATACCGATGCTGCACAGCAAGTGATCGCACCACCTCCGCCACCCCTAGCACCGGTTTCTGCTGATGTGCCGGCGGTATCGTATGACTCAGACCCCTTGTTACTTCTTGATCAAGTCACCGCGCCGAGTGGTAAGTCTGAAGCGACTCGTTCATCGTTCATTCAAGAAAGCTTAGTTGACTTGGCGCCCGAACTTGAGCCAAAAGAGTCTGTTAGTGACTTGTTATCTGGGCTGCCAGAATCTTCGAATGATAAAGAGTCTGCGGGTAATGCTGATACCGCTCAAACAAATGAGCAGGAAAGCAACGGGAAGGCGGGAGCATGGGATGTTGGGCATTCCGTAAATTTAGATAGCCTGTTGCCCGATAACCGATCCAAGGATGATTTTGAGTGATGAATGCTTTCGTTTTCAGATTATTCAGAGGGTGAAAAGGCCTTAGTTTGAGCCTTTTCAAGTCGTTTATGTGGTCTAAAAAACGAACAAATCTTTACATTTACGGCACTAATCTCGACTAGTGTTTAGCAAGCATCTCAAACTAGAGAGGTCGTTAAATTGCCTAGTTTTTACGCACTTCATAAACAGCTCATACTCATTTCATTATGCGCAATGACATTAATGTTAGGTGCAAGCAGAAGCTCTTCGTCTACTTCAGACTTAACAGATACAACTCGATTGAATCTTGGCGGCCCGGTATATTTGAATGACGCCTCCGTGTTGTTAGTGAATGTAACGGCACAGGACCTCGCTATTTGGCGTGATTTAAAAAATGAACTTGGTGGATTCGTTGACCTTCAAGCCTACACCACAATGCCAGACGATAACGCTGGTGTTTGTGCGCCGGGTAGCTTAAGCCAACTGGCTAAAGATCGCTCCTTAGACGTTATGAATGCTATTCGCGCTTTACATCGATTAAAACCGGTGGGATGGAAAGCTGGCAATGACGTTGATGCCGATCTGTTTGAACAACAAGTTCAACAGATGGCGATCATGACTGGGCCAACGCCGAGTGTGCATGGTGCCACGGCTGCAAGCGCTTGCTTTATCCAAACCGGCAGTGATGGGGGCGCAAGCAGTAATATTGGGCAGGGTGGTGACAATGTTGATCCTGCACAGCAGATCATTGGCTGGAACCATAACTGGAATAACTCAAGTTTCAATGGAAACTACGACCCAGGTCATCGCCGTCACGTCTTAGACGAGAAAGAAAAATACATGACCTACGGGCAAGGGCCGCAATATACAGCACTTAAAGTATTCGGCTTTACAGGCTTGAGTGGCCAAGCAGATAGCAGCAATATCGATTTTGTCGCCATGCCTTATCAAGGCTATCCCTCGTTTTTATTGAGTGGCGCAAAGACCGTATGGAGCTTTCGACCAGTGAATGCCACTATGGTCGATTATTCATCTGCCACCGTCACCGTTAAAGATCCAAACAACGTTGCTCAAACCCTCATCGATAAGGTCGCCTCAGATAGCTACAAAACGGATAACGGAACACTGCGCGGAGATAACGTATTCGTAAACAGTTCCGCGAAACAAATCACTTGGTATTTCAACTACGCCTGCGACACGATTTACACCGTTAATATCGATAATGTGCTGGTGGATGGTTCGAGTCGCTACTATCAATATCAGGTCAATATCATTTATGACAAAGTCGTTGGTTTGACGGATGCATCGGCAGTCGTTGACGAAAACGTGTATCTGCATGACATCAACGACCAGCGCATGTGGTACGACGTAACCCCCATAAATCAAAAGGCGTGGTCAGGAGCAAATTCCACATGTGGCGGCACGACAGTTAATAACCTCGGTGATTGGCATTTGCCGCGAATTAATGAGCTCCGCGACTTCATCTACATCCTCAATAACCTTCCAAGCGTTGACTTAAAAGCAGGCATTCAAGACGAATATTGGACCAATGTAGAAAACAATACTTATGTTGTTCGAAACCCTGTGTCTCCGTGTTCGCAAAATGGCTTATGCAATTTGGGAGCAAGCTTTAGTCGACCCTTCATGTGCATCAGAGACAGCTTAAATGATCGGTTTATTCTTTCGCATGTTGAGCTTTGAGTGATCCCCGTATGGTGAATGGTTCGAGTCTAGCACCAAAAAGTAAGCGTTCATTTCTCGAATGCCTCATAGAGATTAGTCGTTTGTTGGGTCGAGCGCAAAGCGCTGCATCGTTGCTTTCTGGTGTTCCGATAAGTGAAGAACGCCTCTCGTCATCATTACTACCACGCGCTGCACAGAACGCAGGCTTAGAGATAGATCTTACAGAGCGCGATATTTCGGCGCTCGATCCTGCGACACTGCCATGTATTGTTGTGTTGGGCGAGCAGCCTGACGAGCATGGGGCGGTACTCTTAGCCATACAAAACGGCATTGCTTCAGTGTTTGTGCCTGACAAGGGTAAGCTAGAAATCAGTCTTGATGAGTTGAGCGCTGCCTATTCGGGCCAGTGTTTTCTTGTGAAAACGATATACGAGATAGATCGTGCTGAGACAGATTATCAACACAAGCGTCAGCATTGGTTTTGGCGCAGCTTGTGGGTGTCGAAATCGATTTATCGCGATGTGCTGATAGCAACAGTCATGATCAATCTCTTCGCGCTAATGAGCCCCTTATTCGTTATGAATGTTTATGATCGCGTTGTACCGAATAATGCGATAGATACACTTTGGACGCTCGTAATTGCGGCGTTTATTGTTTTCAGTTTTGATTTTATTTTTAAGTTATTGCGCAGTTACTTTTTAGACATCGCGGGTAAAAAAGCGGATGTCATTTTGTCGTCCACGATTTTCGAGCAAGTACTAAAAATCAAAGAAAGCCATAAGCCGAGATCAACAGGATCGTTCGCTAAGAACTTAGCAGACTTTGAATCAGTGCGAGAGTTCGTCACCTCGGCGTCGATCAGTAGCTTAATTGATTTACCTTTTCTTCTCGTTTTCCTTTTAACGATTGCAGTCATTGCAGGGCCTTTGTTCTTATCTCCACTGATTATCATGCTTGTCATCTTGCTTGTAAGCCTTCTGATGAGCATCAAAATCAAAGCGGCTATTACGCGAAGCTATGCCGCAAGCGCGCAAAAAAATGGCTTATTAATTGAGGCCCTCAACGCGATTGAATCGATCAAGCTATTCCGCCAAGAGGGTAAGCAGCAACGCCGCTGGGAACAGGCTACCGCGGATATTGCGACATGGTCAGAAAAGTCACGCTACCTAACGCAAGCAACGGGTTATTTCGTTAGTTATGCCACGCAATTGAATACCATTATCGTAGTGTTTTTTGGGGTGTTCTTAATCTACGACAATGCTCTGAGCATGGGTGGTCTGATTGCGACCGTCATTCTTTCAGGTCGAGCAATGGCACCTATGGCGCAGCTATCTAGTCTTATTTTGCGTTTTCATAATGCGAAGGTGGCTTACGAAGGCCTCGATAACATCATGCAAATGCCGGTTGAACGTCCGTCAGGAAAGTATTACTTGGCACGAGAGTCCTTTACCGGTGCTTTCCGTTGCGAGAATCTGAGTTTTGCTTTTCCTGAGAAAGAGCATGCATTTATTAACGATTTATCTATTGAAATAGAAGCAGGTGATAAACTCGCGGTGATTGGTCGTATTGGTTCTGGCAAGACAACATTAATGAATCTTTTGACTGGTCTTTATGAACCCTCAGCAGGCAGCGTATTGATCGATGGGATTGATCTAAGACAAATCGACCCTGCTGACTTGCGCAGAAACATTGGTGTAGTCACGCAAATCCCGCAGCTCCTATCAGGCACTATTCGCGATAGCATTGTTGCGGCGCTTCCTAGCGCTACTGACGAAGATATCTTAAAGGCTGTTGAGCGATCAGGCGTTGGTCACTTTGTGAATCAAGATCCCGAAGGGCTTGATAGAGATATTGGTGAGCAAGGACGATTTCTCTCGCTCGGACAACGTCAAACCCTTGCCATCGCGCGTGCTTTGCTGCCTGATCCGCCCATCCTCATTTTTGATGAGCCGAGTTCAAACCTAGACAAGTCGTCTGAGAAAAAACTGATCGATCAATTAGCCGTCGTAGGGGAAGGGAAGACTATGATTTTTCTGACCCACAATCTTGAAATGCTCAAGCTTGCAAACAAAGTGCTCGTACTTGATGGCGGGCGAGTCGCAATGATGGGCGATAAAGAGGAGGTATTGGCGCGACTGAAAGGTTTAGGCGAACAGCCAAACACTCAATCGGATGCGGGAGGTGAGCATGTCTGATATCGATCATAAGCTCAATCAAGCTGAGTCACTCGAGAAGCAAGACGGAGGCTATGTCACAGATGCTATTCTTGCGAGTTTGCACCAACGACCTAAAGTCAGTGCATGGATTCTGTATGCCTTAAGTGCATTTTTTGTGATTGCACTAGTGTGGGCTGCATTAACCAATATGGATGAAATTATTCGTGGTGAAGCGAAGGCGATTCCATCGGCAAGCATTCAAAAGATTCAGAACCTTGAGGGCGGCATTCTTGAAGAAGTGATGGTACGCGATGGCCAACTTGTGGAAAAAGGTGCGGTATTGCTTGTCTTAGATGATACACAGGCATCGGCGAATCTTATTCAATCTGAAACGGAATACCTAGCAGCCTTAGCCAAAGCGGCTCGAATCGAAGCTGTCGTGAATATTACCGACCCCGTCTATCACAATTCTCTCTATAACAAAGCGCCGCAGTTTATTGATGCTGAAAACCAGTTGCTCGAAATTCAACTCAATGAGCACAACAGTAATTTGCGCATTATTGAACTGGAAATGGAAGAAGCGCAACAAGAGCTCGCGAGTGCTAATCAAGCCTTACGCAGCTATCAACAACAACTACGTTTATCCAAAGAGCAACGTCGAATTAATGCACCGCTCGTTAAACAAGGAGCTGTGCCGGCAATTGAGTTGTTGAATATCGATCAGCGTATTTCTGAACTAAATCTTGAAGTAGGTAGAAGCAAATCGGACATCCCTCAGATCAAAAGCAAACTGATGCGACTTGAGCAGAAGAAAAGAGCGGTTGTCGAAGAGTTTCGTGGCGAAGCACAAAAAGAGTTAGCGGATGTGCGCGCCAACATTGAGATTGCCAATGCAGATATTAGCAGACGCGCCGACCAGCAAAGACGAACACAAGTGACAGCGCCTATTACTGGGGTAATCAAAAAAGTACATGTGTCGACGGTGGGTGAGGTCGTACAGCCAGGGATGACGATGATCGAAATTGTCCCTGCCGATGATGAAATTATCTTTGAGACCAAAGTGAGGCCCAAAGACATTGGCTTTGTGAAAGTAGGTTTGCCTGGAAAAATTAAGGTCAGTGCCTATGAGTTTGCAACCTATGGTGGGCTGGAAGGCGTGGTATCGAATGTGAGTGCAGATACTTTATTGGATGAAAAGACAGGCACGAACTACTATCTGGTGAAACTTACTGTCGCCAATATGCTGACCGACGTAGCTGGAAATGAGTTGCCTATTATTCCCGGGATGCAGGCAGCGGTTGATATTCAAGTTGGGCAAAAGTCGGTGTTGGAATATTTCTTTAAACCCGTTCTTCGGATGGTTAAGTCATGAGTCATTTTTCAATTCTGTGGCGCACTTTACTTATGATCTTCGTGTGCCTATATACGAGTAAAGGCATCACAGGAAGTTTAGAAGCTGTTGTGCAAGAAAGTTTGTCGACGAACCCTCAAGTTCGCTTTAGCTTTAGCGCCCTAAAATCGGCGTATTATCAAGATAAAAGCTCGATTGCAGGGTTTTTGCCAACCTTACGTTTAAGCGGAGATTACGGCCGAGAATATACAGACAATGACCAACGCAGCAGTACTGATATGACGCGTCGTCAGGCACGTTTGCAGTTGCGCCAACCTCTATACCGAGGAGGACAATCTGCGGCGGAATCCTCTCGTACTCGAGCGACCTTTATGTCGGCTAGCTATCGAGTGAAAGAAGCCTCTGAAAACTTCGGTTTAGAGATCGTTGAAAACTATTTGAATGTGCTTAAAGCCAAAGAGCTGGTATTACTCGCACAGGAAAATCTCGATATGCATTACAACATCAAACAAAAGGTCGATGACAGGCACGAACAAGGTGTCGGTGACAAAGCAGATATTGCACAAATTAATGGGCGTATTAGTCGTGCGGAAGCGAACTTAAACAATGCCCGAAATGAATTGATGGACACCCGCAGCCGATATATTTCTTTGGTCGGGAGCTTGTCCATCTCTATGAACAAGCCTCAAGCTGACAAGTCTTATATTCCTGACTCACGCTCACAAGCGCAGAGCGTGGCATTGGCAAATAATCCGACCATTTTGTTATCAACCTTCGATGTGAAAGCAGCTCAAGCGCAGTACAAATCGCGCAAGTCGGGTTATTACCCGCAAGTCGATTTGGTCATCGATGGTGGACAGAAAAAGAATGTGTCTGGGTTTAATGGCGAAGAAGAGGATGCGAGTGCCGTTGTCGAGTTGAATTGGAATTTATTCAACGGGACGCGCGATGTAAATGAAGCTAAAGCTTACTACTACAAAGTGGAAGAAGCGCAGATGATCTCGAACAATGCGCGCCGCCAAGTGATGGAGCGTATCGACTTGATCTGGGGTGGCTATTTGCGCGATCAGCGCAATATCGAAGTACTCCGAGAGTATGTTGTGTCAGCCAAACAGGCAGAAACACTTTATAACTCCCAGTTTCAGGTCAACCGTCGCTCATTGCTTGATTTGCTTGATAGCTCCAACGAATTGTTTGAAGCGCGTAAGTCTTACTTAGATACTGAATATAGCCTTTTAACAGACCAGTACAGACTGATGCATATTCAAGGATTTTTGTTAGAGAGTATGCGCATCAATATTGAGAAAACGATCAAAGAGGAGGTTGAGCGATGAAATGTTTAGTCGTGAGAACCTGTATGGAGTTTGCCGCGATCTTGTTTATTTTGGGGTGCTCAAGTACTCCTACTGAAGAGTCAAAAGAAGATCTTTTTGGTTCTGGGTTGGCCTCTGCTGAAACGAGTGATTGGCGCGGTTACGAGCATGATCGTTTAAACATCAAAGCCGGAAATTTGATTGATCATGATCGCGATGGTGTCATCCATGAGCGAGATGATTGTCCAGATACATTGCGAGGCGGAGTGGTCGACAACAAAGGTTGTGCGCAGTTGCTAAGCGATATTCAGCAAAGCTTTCTGCAAATCAATTTTGATACTGACTCGGCGAAAGTGAAGCCGGAATATATCGAAAATATTGGCACTGTTGCTTATGAATACCATGACCTTGTTCAAGCGACCGATGATCCTCCCTTTATTCTCGTTGAAGGACACACCGACAACGTCGGATCACGTGCATATAACAATGCTCTATCTTTGCGTCGTGCTCGAGCGGTCGCGACGGTGTTGATTGAAAAGTTTTCGGTGAACAAAGAACACATTCTGATTTCAGGGCAGGGGTTCGATTATCCAATTGCTGATAATTCAACCAAGCGCGGTCGCGCAAAAAATCGCCGCATGATCACTTATTTCGCAAAGCATGACCGATTCCAGAAAACGCAATGGAACATATGGACGGTTGAATTACGCTCGAATCAAAACGACAGTGAAGATAAACGTCGTTTTCAAACTGTTGATATCGAAGAGGCGTTATAACTATGGCTTTTTCAATTAAGAGATGCATTGGCGTTGTATTGCTCTTAAGTTTGCTAGCAGCTTGCGCTAGTAATGACGTGAACACCGAACCGCAGCATGAAGAGCGGGCATCGGAACAATCTGCTGATGATGCTGTGAACACAGAGTTGGTCAGTGCGCCTCAGGAACGAGAGCTCAGAATTGGAATATCTAATTTTGCCGAGCAAGATCTAATCTATGAACTAACCAAAGCATGGTTGGCGAAAAACACAAAGACTCAGCATATTCGTTTAAAGGCCGTGAATTTCGAGAACTTCACAGGCGCGGTAAATGCGATGCGTGACGACAAAATTGATCTTTACTGGGGTTACACAGCGTCATTTTTGAGTGCTTACAATATCAAAACCTCACCACCGTACGACGCTAAACTCGTCTATGAGAGAGTGAAATCTGTTCTAGCAGAAAACGAAAGCCAGTTTTCTCTTCTAGATTACTCTCCTTTGCATAATGATTATGCCTTTGTTGTGCGCAGAGATATTCAAGATTTTGTCGCTGTGCGTGACTTATCTGAGGTCGCGAGCTCAAACCGAAAGTGGGTGTTTGGCATTGAACCAGATTATCTCGAGTATCGGGATCATGACGGATGGGAAGCACTCGCCAAGTTTTATGGATTTAATCTCGCCAATATCGAGATTAAGCAGATCTACGAGCGTGAAGATTTATACCGTGCCTTGAGGCTTGGTATGGTCGACGTGGGATTGGTGTATAAGACCGACCAAGAGCTGGATTTAGGCTACTTGCGCTTGCTTGAGGACGACAAGTTATTTTTCTCCCCTTACAACATGGTGCCCGTACTTAGAACAGATTTGCTGGAAGCAGAACCGGCACTAGTTAGTTCATTGAATGCCATATCAGGAAGTTTGAGCAATGAATTGATGCGCTACCTTTTGCAGCGTTATGAAATAGACGGTGTTGAGCTAGAAGTCATCAGTGAAGAGTTTTTGCTTTGTGTTGATGATCGTCATCATAGCGAAGATGAGGGTAGTAGCTTGGCCCACCAAGGCGGTACCTCGATTTGCCATGAGTCATGAGCGTGTTTTTGGGCAAAACCAAGCTTTAGGTTAGTTTGGTTTTTCTGCTTCACAGCTCCAACAAATTTCAAAAGCAGGCGGGTTTTCTTCTGTACAATCAGGACATCGCCAGTGAGTTTTATCCTTGGCGCCGTGCATCGCTTCTTCAATTAATTCAGCGGCTTTATCAGTTTGGAGTTCATCAACCCATATCTCGGGCCACACCTCGATAGGCGGTACTTCGCCGGCAGCACTGCCGCCAAAAACATTTTTTAGTTCACAGCCGATACCGTTATTCTCAAGGATGTTTTTGATGTTATGCACGACCATAGAATTGTCGTGGCTAAATATTCGAATCATAGTTTTCTCGTCAGACATCTGAACTTAGACGATGTGTTTCTTGTTTGGTTCTCAAATATAAATACAAAGCGAAGCCGACTGCCACGCCCGGTACTAATCCTAAGGCCATACATAGCGGGCCATATTTGTACCCGAATTGCTTGCGTTCGTAGAGGATCCAGGCGCTCATAATGAACCAGCACATAATCACGTCAGTTGAATAACCAGCCGCGAAAGGGTTAACGAAGCCTGCTGTAAAAGCACCGATTATATCGCCATCAACCAAAGCTGCAGGTGCGGTATAAAGTGCGAACACGGCGAGGAAGATTGCTGCTGAAATACCGATACTGAGTTTGAAAGTGTTTTCGTTCATGGGAAATGAAGTCCGTGTTGTTACTTTCTATTTCTTATTTGATGTGCGCTTATAAATTTGGAATGTCGTCAAAGAAACCTATTACGCAAGCGACTTGATCGTTATTGTCTATTTCGACGACATCAAAGCCTTTTAGTACCAGTTTGTCGCCTTGGTGAATTGCCCAGTGATAGCGATAAAAACCATGCTGTGCGTCCCAGCCGCTCGCTCGAGAATACGCGGCATTGGGCAATTGAGTTTTTACTTTATGAACATTCAGTTCAAAGCCATCAATACCTGTCACATCGATCGTCGGGTCGACAAAACGAATGTCCGGGTTTAGTGCGAGATCAAGATGCGCGCGTACTTTCGATGGGTCAGGTTCGTTCCACGCAGCAAGCATATGGTCAAGCGATTTAGGGTATGTCGACATAGTGATTCTCTTTTATTCTTATTCGAAAAATGTAGTGTCTTACAGTAGGCTTCATTTTGTATCATGCGAGCCTTAAGGTTCGCAATTGTGTATGCGGTCAATCTTGGCGTGTAGAGGTATGTGTGATGGAATTCTTTTCTTATACAGAGGGATATAAAGATGCGTGCTTGGCACTGTTCGATGCAAACTGCCCACAATATTTTTTGCTGAGAATGAACGTGCCGATTACGCGCAGTTTTTAGATGCTGTTCCTGATGGGTATCGCGTTGGCGTTATCAAAGATGCTGTTACCGCAGCCTATGGCATGCGCGTTGATGAGACGGCAAGAGCCCGCATCGTTTGGATCATGGTTGCGCCGTCAAGTGCTGGCTCGGGTGTCGGCACTGAGATCATGAACAACGCAAAATCCTTTGCAGTGGAAGCGAGTGCGCCAGTCATCGATATCGCAGCAAGTCATTTATCGGCGCCATTTTTTGCTAAGCATGGAGCGGTTGTTCTGAGTGAAACTCAAGATGACTGGGGGCAGGGTATGCTTCGTGTCGATATGGATTAACACTCCCGAGCAGTTAGCGCTTCTGCCTGAAATTGGCCATAAGATAAATTAGATCTGAGTATTAAAAGAGTTATGTGTGAACTTCTGGCGATGAGCGCCAACGTCCCAACCGATATTTGTTTTAGTTTTACAGGATTGTTGCAGCGTGGCGGTGCGACTGGGCCCCATAAAGATGGTTGGGGTTTAGTGTTTTATGAGGCGAATGGCGTACGCGAGTTTAAAGATCATTTGCCTAGTTCAGAATCCTTGATTGCGCGCTTTCTTCAAACTTATCCAATTAAAAGTAATACGGTGGTTTCGCATATTCGCCAAGCTAATGTTGGCGAGGTGTCGTTGGCCAACACCCATCCATTTCAGCGCGAGCTATGGGGTAAGTCTTGGACCTTCGCACATAATGGTCAGCTTAAAGAATTCAGCCAGTTTGAACTGACACGTTTTCGCCCAGTTGGCTCCACCGATAGCGAGCATCTGTTCTGTTGGTTGATGGGGCAGTTAGACGAGCATTTCTCGTGCTGCCCGAGCTGGCAAGAGTGGGTGCCTTTTGTGCATCAGTGTTGTTTGAAAATTCACGAAGCCGGCATCGCAAATATCATACTGAGTAATGGCGATGCGCTCTTTACCTTCTGTTCTACCAAGCTCAGTTGGATTACCCGCCGTGCACCGTTTGGCGAAGCGAAACTTGCTGATACCGATGTCACCATCGACTTTTCAAATGAAACCAGTGAAAACGATGTAGTTAGTGTGGTTGCGACCGAACCGCTCACCGTGGATGAGACTTGGACCAAACTCGAACCGGGGAGTTGTTGTGTGTTTGTTGAAGGGGAATTAGTGGGGTAGTTTTTCTTAGTTTTGAATAAACTTTCTAGTCTCGACTCTTCTTTTCCTGCCGTCGGCCAGCGCCGACAGGAAAAGAAGAGTCGAGACTAGAAAGTCTGTTGAAAGCAGGAAAGTAGAAAATTCAAAAGAGCAAGACAATGGATTTCGGCCTTCGCCGGAATGACGACAGAACCTGGTCGATCATATGTAAATGCAAGTCTACTGTGAGGTGCATGCGACATCGGACATCAATCCCCAAAAACCTCAAAAATCCTCTCCCTCATCCATTGATGCGCACGATCATTCTCATGCCGTTGGGCCCAGTATAGGTGCCAGTCTAGCTTTGGAATGGCGAAGGGTAGTTCGAGTATTTGTAGTTCAGTGCCTTGTGTCAGGCTTTCAGGAATGGTGAGGAGCATGTCTGTTTGCGCGACGATTGGGCTCGCTGCGCGCGAGTGTTGAATACGTAGTTTAATTTCGCGTTGAAGACCTAATCGAGCAAGTACCGCATCAATTTGGCCACCTCCTTTTCGTCGACTCGATACATGAATATGCGCTTCTTTCATGTATTGATCGAGGCTCAGATCACCTTGAATGCGCGGATGTTCATGGTGCGCGACGCATACATAACGGTCGTCAGCAATTGGCGTATTGACGAGATCGCTGTCGTTAATGATGGGTACATCAAGGGCAAAGTCGAGCTCACCGGCGCTGAACGCGCGCACCATATCGCTACGCGGAATACTGTAACTCTCGATTTGAATATTCGGGGCTTCTTTTTGAAGTACATACATTAAGCGCGGTAATACATAGGCTTCTGATGTGTCGTTCATTGAGAAACGAAAAGTTCGCGTTGACTGCAATGGGTCAAAGGCATCATGTTCGTTGAGACTGCTTTGCAGTGAGGCGAGGGCCTCTCGTACGCGCTCAATGATGTTTTCGGTGAGCGGGGTAGGGACCATTTGCCCCGACTGGCGCACAAACAATTCGTCACTGAAATGCGCACGTAAGCGCGCAAGAGAATTACTGACTGCAGGCTGCGTAATATGAAGCACTTCTGCTGCTTTGGTGAGCTTGCGTTCGCTATAGATCGCATCGAGCACGATAAATAGGTTCATATCAATTTTGTTCAACAGCATCTGAGAAGCCTCAATATTTGACTTAGTATCACTCCTTTTTATTTAACGATATAAATAAAATAAACTTCAATGATTTTATTTCGGTTTTTAAACTGCTTGCCACGTAAATAAGAATCACTGAAGGCAAAAAGCATGGATTTTGAGTATTCAGATCGCGTTAAAAAATTGATGAAAGAGGTGCAAACCTTTCTCGATAATCATCTTTATCCCATTGAAGACGAGCTCAACCGAGCCATTGAAGAAGGTGAAAATCGCTGGACCATTCCTCCTCAGATTGAAGAGCTAAAAGAGCTCGCGAAGAAGCAGGGTTTGTGGAACTTGTTTTTGCCTGAATCAGAATACGGTGCAGGTTTGACTAATCTTGAATACGCACCGCTTGCTGAAATTATGGGCCGCACGCGTTTTGGTTCTGAAGTCTTCAACTGTAGTGCGCCAGATACCGGCAATATGGAAGTGCTCGTGCGTTACGGCACTGAAGAGCAAAAGAAACAATGGCTTGAGCCTCTATTGGAGGGTGAGATCCGCTCTGGTTTTGCGATGACGGAGCCAGATGTAGCATCGAGTGATGCGACCAATATTGAAACCCGCATTGAACGTGATGGCGATGATTACGTCATCAATGGTCGTAAGTGGTATATCTCAGGTGCATGTGACCCGCGTTGTAAAATTCTGATCGTGATGGGTAAAACAGACCCTGACAACACCAACAAATATATTCAGCAGTCTCAGATTTTAGTCCCGATGGATACGCCTGGGGTGACTGTTGTTCGTCCAATGAAAGTATTTGGTAATGATGATGCGCCAGAAGGGCATGCAGAAATTACTTTTGAGAACGTTCGTGTACCGGCAAGCAATATGCTTTTGGGTGAAGGTCGTGGTTTTGAAATCGCGCAAGGTCGTTTAGGGCCGGGGCGTATTCACCACTGCATGCGTTTAGTGGGTGCTGCGCAACGTGCTTTTGAAATGATGTGCGCACGTGCTGAGTCGCGCACCGTTTTTGGTAAGACGATGAGCCGCCAAGGTTCTGTGCGCGAGAGTATCGCTAAGTCTTACTGTGAGATCGAGCAAGCGCGTTTGTTGACGCTAAAAGCCGCGGATCAAATGGATCGCGTTGGGAATAAAGGTGCTAAGGCGCTTATTTCAATGATCAAGATTGTTGCACCTCAAATGGCCTGCACGGTGATTGATCGCTCTATGCAAATCCACGGTGCAATGGGTTTAAGCCAAGACACCTTCTTGCCACAAGCCTATCAAATGGCGCGTGTAATTAGATTGGCTGATGGTCCGGACGAAGTGCACATGATGCAGCTTGGTCGCGGCTTAGCCTCTGGCTACGCCATGCTGGCAAAGAAATAGGAGGCGAGCATGTCAGACGTCGATAGTTTAGATATTGAGCTTCTTGATCGCTATTTGAGTGAGCATATCGAGAGTTTCCATGGCTTAAAAAGCGCAGAGAAATTCTCAGGTGGTCAATCTAATCCAACCTTTAAATTGAGTGCGGCGAGTGGCGAGTATGTATTGCGTCGCCAGCCACCGGGTAAATTGCTGAAGTCAGCACATGCTGTAGACCGTGAGTATCGTGTTTATAAAGCGCTAGAAAATACGGATGTGCCGACGCCTAAGATGTATCACCTGTGTGAAGATCGCGAAGTGATTGGCTCGATGTTCTATGTGATGGAATATTGTGAGGGGCGCATTTTTTGGGATGCTGCATTACCAAAACTGGCATCTAACGAAGAACGCACACACGCGTATTCGCAAATGGGCAAAGTGCTCGCAGCGATACATTCAGTCGATGTTGAAGCGGTTGGCTTAGGTGATTATGGCAAACCGGGGAACTACTTCGAGCGCCAATTATCGCGCTGGACCAAGCAATATCGTGATTCAGAAACACAAAAAATTCCGGCAATGGATCAGCTGATTGAATGGCTCGAGAGCCATATTCCAGAGGATGATGGTCGTGTGTCGCTTGTGCATGGCGATTACCGTCTCGACAACATGATGTTTGCTCCGGATGAAGTCCGTGTAATAGCGGTGCTTGATTGGGAGCTTTCTACCTTGGGTCACCCTTTTGCTGATTTAGCGTATCAGTGCATGCAACTACGCATGCCAGCTAACGCTGGTGATATGAGTGGTCTCGCGGGTGCAGATCGTGGCGCGTTGGGTATTCCAACCGAAGCTGAGTATGTCGAGACTTATTGTGAAGCGATGGGCATTGAGAAAATTGACCATTGGGCCTTTTACCTCGCATTTAGTTATTTCCGTTTAGCGGCGATAGCGCAAGGTGTCGCGAAGCGTGCTTTGGATGGCAATGCTTCTAGTAAGCAGGCGAGTAAGGTGGGGGCCTACGTAGCCCCATTAGCGATGGGGGCTCTGCACGTTATCAAAACTGAGGGTTAGTTCTGAAATAGCTAGTGCGATCACTTAAGCATTGTTAAAAATTCACTCAAAGTACTCATTTACTAGTCTGTAAACTCCGTCTTTTCGTGAATTTTTGCCTCGCCTAAGTTTCTCTCATAACGCTATTTAATTCGTGCTGTCGTCATTGCTGTGTTGTTTTGATCATTGGGAATGACGACATAATTTTCTAGCTTCTAGCGAACAAAAAAGAGAACAACAATGAAAGCAATTGTATGTAATGAATTCGGTCCGATTTCGGATCTTGAGTACAAAGATATTGATGATCCAACACCGGGCAAAGGTCAGGTGCGAGTGAAAATTCTAGCCAGTGGTGTGAACTTTCCTGATGGCTTGTTAGTGCAAGGTTTATATCAAGCGCGTCCTGAGCTTCCGTTTGTTCCGGGCATGGAGTTTTGTGGCGAAGTTGTTGAGTTAGGCGAGGGTGTTAAGCATCTTAAAGTTGGCCAACGCTTAATCGGCTCTAGCCAGAAATATGGTGCTTTTGCAGAACAGGTGATCGTGAATGCCATGACGGTGTTACCTGTTACAGATGATGTTACGGATACCGATGCTGCCAACCTAATGTGCGCACACGGTACAGCACACCACGCACTCAAGCAGCGCGCTCGTTTGAAGAAGGGCGAAACTCTTGTTGTTCTGGGCGCGGCAGGCGGAACGGGTATTGCGGCGGTGCAGATTGGTAAAGCAATGGGCGCGCGCGTAATTGCAGTTTGTTCGTCACAAGAAAAGCTAGAGATGGCAAAAGCGAATGGCGCAGATGAGCTGATTAATTACAGCGAAGAAGATCTTAAAGAGCGCATCAAAGAATTGACTAAAGGCAAAGGTGCGAATGTTGTTTATGACTCAGTTGGCGGGGAAGCATTTGCAGCCTGTTCTCGTGCAATGGCACGTAATGGCCGTTTATTGGTTGTAGGTTTTGCATCGGGCACGATCCCTGAATTGCCTGTTAATTTGGCACTCGTAAAAGAGTATTCCTTAGTTGGCGTATTTTGGGGTCAATTTGTTATGCACGAGCCTATGGTCTTTATGCAAAACATGCAGGAGCTATTTGCTTGGTATCGCGATGGCGTTGTTCGCCTTGAAACTGATGAAGTTTTCCCACTATCTCGTACTGGCGATGCGCTTGCGAAAGTGATGAATCGCGAAGTGAAAGGCAAGGTTGTGGTTGTTCCAGACGCGCTTTTGTAAGTCGGACCTAGGGTTTAACAAAATATTGGGGTCAGAGTAAAAGTACTCTGACTCTAGTTTAAGAATTTAGGAAATAGGATAAAAAAGATGGCTACTAACTTATTTAACCTGAAAGGCAAAATCGCCCTAGTTACTGGCGCAAGCCGCGGTATTGGTGAATCCATCGCCAAGTTGCTTGCAGAGCAGGGCGCTCACGTTATTGTGTCGAGCCGTAAGATTGATGATTGTCAGAGTGTGGCGGATGCGATTGGTGAAGCGGGTGGTTCTGCAGAGGCATGGGCTTGCCATGTTGGCGATATGGATCAAATTAAAGAGACCTTTGAGTACATTGGCAATAAGCACGGCAAGTTAGATATTTTGGTCAACAACGCGGCGGCTAACCCTTACTTTGGTCATATTCTTGATACCGATATTAGCGCTTACAACAAAACGGTTGATGTAAACATCCGTGGTTACTTCTTTATGTCTGCTGAGGCGGGCAAGTTGATGCGTAAAAACGGTGGAGGCGCAATCGTGAACACGGCATCTATCAATGGTCTTCAGCCGGGCATGATGCAGGGTATCTACTCGATTACTAAGGCTGCTGTTATAAATATGACCAAAGCGTTCGCGAAAGAGTGCGCTCCATTCAATATCCGAGTGAATGCTTTGCTTCCGGGTTTAACCAAAACAAAATTTGCAGGCGCTTTGTTCACCAATGAAAGCATGTACAAAGCGGCAATGCAGATGATTCCAATGCATCGTCATGCAGAACCAGATGAAATGGCTGGTACCGTTTTGTATCTCGTGAGTGATGCATCGAGCTATACCACAGGTGAATGCATTGTCGTCGACGGCGGCTTTACGATTTAAGGGAGATAGTAAGATGGATAAGCTTCTTGATTTTAATGGCAAAGTTGCCTTGATTACGGGTGCGGCAAGTGGTTTTGGCGCAGCACTTGCCATAGAGCTTGCTGAGCGTGGCGCAAAGCTAGTGATTGCCGATTACAACGCGGATGGTTTGACTGAAACTGTCGAAAAAGTAAAAGCGCTTGGCGCAGAAGTAGCGAGTGCTGTTGGGAATGTTGCTGAAGAATCGCATGCTGAAGAGTTAGTTGCTTTGGCAAAGTCTACCTTTGGTGGTATGGATATTGCGGTAAACAATGCGGGTATTGCTCCGAAGTTGATGCCGTTTACGCAGATCGATGAGAAAACCTTGCAGCACCAATTGGATGTAAATCTAAAGGGCGTTGCTTTCGGTATGAAGCACCAGATGCGTATGATGGCTGGCCAAAAAGATGGGGCCATTCTAAACGTGGCATCAATGGCAGGTTTAGGCGCGACGCCAATGGGTGGTTCTTATGGTGCCGCGAAGCATGCTGTTGTAGGTATGACAAAAACGGCTGCTGTGGAAATGGGTGCAATGAATGTGCGAGTGAATGCGATTTGCCCATTCTTTACTTCAACGCCAATGGTGGATAACCCGATTCTTAATCCGAATGGTGATGAGAAAGAATTAAACAAGACGCTTGCGCGTGGTTGTCCGCTTAAGCGTATTGCGCGTGTTGAGGAAATCGTAAACGTGATGGTGATGATGTTGTCGCCAGCGAACACGTATATGAACGGAATAGCGGTTCCGGTCGATGGTGGTATGTCTGCTATGTAGTTAAATAGCTACTGCGATTGCTTAGGCTGTGTTGAAAGCTTGTTCGCTTTGCTCATTTACGTATATGTAAACTCCGCTTTCTCACAAACTTTCGCCTTGCCTATGCTGCTCTCGTGACGCTATTCGGATACTGCGTGCATCATTTCCGCAGACAAGGTGAATCGCGAAGCGAGAGAGGGCGCCCTGGGGTGGACGGGAACCTACTGTTGTATAAAGAGGTAAATTCAGGATCACTTGGAGTGTTCCTGAATCATAAAAGAATCATTCGAGCGTTTATCGTCTCTCGTAAAGCGTTCTGCATACATAACAACTGGAGAAAAATAACATGTCAGATTCACGCGAGTATGACGTCATTATTTGGGGTGCGAGTAGTTTTACTGGCCGCTTAGTAGCCGAATTTTATTTAAGTACTTATGGCCTCAATGGCGAGCTTAAGTGGGCGATGGCTGGACGTAATCAAGCTAAGCTCGAGGAAGTTCGTGCAGGTCTAAATGATGGCCAAGGCACTAACGATATACCAATCCTAATTGCGGATAGTCACGACGAAGCTAGCTTGAAAGACTTAGTCAGTAAGACGAAAGTTATTTGTACGACTGTTGGTCCATATGCTTTGTATGGGAACGAACTTGTTGCGGCTTGTGTTGAAGCCGGTACGGATTATTGTGACCTTGCTGGTGAAACGCAGTGGATTCGTCGAATGATCGATCAACACCATGAACGCGCTCAAGAAACGGGTGCGCGTATTATTCATTGTTGTGGCTTTGACTCTATTCCATCTGACTTGGGCACTTACTTTGTTCAGAACAAAGTGAAGGAGCTTAAAGGCGAATACGCGAAAGCGATCAAGGTTCGAGTGAAGTCAATGAAAGGTGGTGCGAGTGGTGGCACGATTGCAAGTATCAATAACGTGCTCGCTGAAGTAGCGGATGACAAAGAGCTCTTTAAGTTATTGAATAACCCGTACACTTTGAATCCTCGTGATGAGATGGGTGGCGACGATAAGCGCGATTTGCAAAGCGTGAAGTACGATGACGATGCAAAGAGCTTCCTTATGCCGTTCGTTATGGCAGCGATCAACACACGTGTGGTGCGTCGTAGCCACGCTTTGGCGGGTTTTCCTTATGGAAAAGATTTCACCTATGATGAAGCGATGCTGACTGGCGATGGCTTCTCTGGCCGTTTGAAAGCGATTACTGGTCTGGTTGGTCTCGGTGCAATGCTTGGCGGTAAGCCCGGTGGATTCTACAAAAAGATTACTGCTAAGTTTTTACCAGCACCGGGTGAGGGGCCATCTAAGGCAGAGCGCGAAGCTGGCTTCTGGAAGTATCTTGTGATCGCTAAAATGCGCGATGGCTCGATCGTGAAAGGATTTGTTAGTGGTGATCGTGATCCTGGTTACGGGTCTACCTCTAAAATGCTTGGTGAAGCGGCAGCATGCTTAGCGCTTGATAAAGACAAGACAGCTAAAGTGGCAGGAATGCATACGCCATCAACTGCGATGGGGGATGTGTTGATTGAGAGATTAATCTCGAAAGCTGGACTTCAATTCGAAATCCATTCTTAGCTACTGCGATTGCTTAGGCTGTGTTGAAAGCTTGTTCGAAATACTCATTTACTTATATGTAAACTCCGTGTTCTCACAAACTTTCGCCCTGCCTAAGCTGCTCTCCTAACGCTAAGAAGCTGCGAGCTTTCGTTCATTTTCGTCGCGTCTTATCGTCGCTTGTGAGGTTAGGCGTTTCGTAAGCTGTG
The DNA here is from genome assembly GCF_001635355.1 of Oleiphilus sp. HI0125. Lineage (NCBI taxonomy): Bacteria > Pseudomonadati > Pseudomonadota > Gammaproteobacteria > Oceanospirillales > Oleiphilaceae > Oleiphilus > Oleiphilus sp. HI0125. The sequence goes on along the minus strand of NZ_LWGF01000735.1, from coordinate 4,765 downwards.
TTGAAAGCTTGTTCGCTTTACTCACTGGCTTTGCCAGAACGCACTTTAGTGCGGTCCGTAGGGCGAGCTACGCGAGTATTTACTTATATGTAAACTCCGTGTTCTCACAAACTTTCGCCTTGCCTAAGCTGCTCTCCTAACGCTAAGTAGCTGCGCGTTTTTATTTGTTTTTGCCTTATTCTAAATTCTTTATTGACCCAGCTTGGGTATGTCTTACTCGAACTTTTAAAGTTTTCGTATATCTAACCTCTTCTTTCAAAGGCTTTGTGTCTAATCTACGCATCTTCATAACGCGTAAGACATTTTGTCTTAGGTCTAAGTTGAATAAGGTAAATCAAGAGGTTTCGATGCGAAGTATATTCACTGTATTGGTGTTAATTCTTGGTCTAGTGCTTACGGGGTGTAGCACCGGTAGTTGGCGAGACGCGAGCCGAGATTCTGCGAATTTATCTCCACTCCCCGGTGATTATTCTGATGCCATCGTGCAAGTTTACGCTGCAGATGCTTGGGGATGGCGAGGGATATTTGCAGTGCATACATGGATATCTGTTAAACCAAGCAATGCAGATCAATACACTGTCCTTGAAGTGATTGGCTGGCGCGCTCGATGGGGTGTGCCGGTTCTTCGCATAGAGAAAGACTTGCCTGATCGCTATTGGTTTGGGGCAAAGCCAGAGTTGGTATACGAAAAGCGTGGTGAGGGCGCTGATCAGCTCATCGAAGATATTCTTCGCGTTTCACGTGATTACCCTTGGGCAAATGAATATACCGTGTTCCCAGGTCCCAATAGCAATACCTATCCTGCATGGGTTGCTAGTCAAATCGAAGGTTTCGAATTAGATATGCCATTTAGAGCGATTGGCAGTGGCTGGGAGCCTTAACATCGATTTCTATGTGATTACGCGACTAGCTTAGAGCAAAATCCACCGCTGTTTCTGCATGAATAGCGGTGGTGTCAAAAAGCGTCACTTCCGTATCCTCTTGCTTCACCAACAATCCAATTTCTGTGCAACCTAAAATTACAGCCTGAGCACCTTGGGCCTGTAGTTTCTTTATGATATCTAAGTAACGCTCTTTGGATGACTCAAGCAGTTGGCCTTTGCAGAGTTCTTCGTAGATGATTCGGTGCACTTCAGCACGATCTTCCTCGTTAGGCGTAAGGACATCTAGCGAGAATTCGTCTTGTAATCGTCCTTTGTAGAAGTCTTGTTCCATGGTGAATGCGGTGCCAAGCAGACCTACTTTAATAATATTTGCGTTTAGAAGTGTTTGGCCTGTGGCATCAGCGATGTGTAGTAGTGGTAGGTTGATTTTTTCTTCGATAGTTGGAGCGACTTTATGCATAGTGTTGGTGCAGATCAGCAGACAGTCGGCGCCAGCGGATTGGACATTTAATGAGGCTGATAACAGGATTTGCGCGCAGCTCTCCCAATCGTTTTGATGTTGTAAGTGCTCGATCTCTGCGAAGTCTACGCTCACCAAAACTATTTTGGCCGAGTGTAAACCGCCAAGCTTAGCTTTCACTCCTTCATTGATCGCTTTGTAGTAGCCTTGCGTACTTTCCCAACTCATGCCGCCGAGAAGGCCTATTGTTTTCATTTGTTGGACTCCGAGAAAATTGATCTGACAATCAAAACATATTTCGTCTAGGCTTGTCTTGAATTATGAAATGTAGGACTGAATGGTGACTAACGAGCTAGTACTTGTTGATGAGATGGGAAAGAAGTTAGGACTTGCCGATAAGCTTGAGGCACATCAAAAAGGCTTGTTGCATTTGGCTTTCTCTCTAATGGTCTATCGAGTTGTTGATGGTCAACGCGAGTACCTTCTCCAGAAACGTGCCGCGACTAAATACCATGGAGCAAACCTATGGAGTAATACCTGTTGTTCCCATCCTTTTGATGAAGAATTGCCAGCCGCGGCTGTTCAGCGCAGAGTCGGAGAAGAGCTTGGAATAACGCAAAAATTAGATCTTAAGGAATTAGAGCCTGTTTTGTATCGAACGGAAATGCAAAACGGTCTTATTGAACATGAGTATGACCATGTATTTGTTTCTAATGACACAATCTTCGACTTTGAATTGAACCCTCAAGAAGTCAGTGAAACAGCATGGGTATTAGAATCGGATTTAAAGACTGATCTTGTGAAGAACCCAGGAAAATACACGCCTTGGTTACCCTTCGTTCTGGGTCGAATTCCTTCCTAAGTTTAAGTTGCGAGTACTTTTGCATTACTAAGAGCCTGTATTACACTTTGTGAAGTGGCGCACGTTTTAGTGCATAGTCAAATATGCGATGAAGGTTACGGATAAACCGATATGGCGATTGCATGGTTAAGAAAAATGTTTGGTGTAAGTGCAGTTACTGAACCAGTCAGTAATCAGCCTGTTTATCATCTCACCGAACGACAGAACGCTTCTGAAGATACGCATGGGGCGACGAATTCTGAAACGACTAACGCGAAAACAAAGCGTTATCGTGAATACTTGCTCGAATTAGATCACGCCTTTTGTCAGAGTTTGTTTGGAACCGAACATTCTTATGAGATGCCAACTGAAACTCAGAGAGAAAATGCCAAAAGCTACGCAAAGCAGCTGCTTAGTAACGAATTAAACTCTGAAAAAATTCCCAGAAAACCAAGCTCTTTGCCTCTCTTGTTGAAGCTTCTGAAGATGGAAATGGTTAATAACGATACCGTGGCGCAATTTCTAATTAAGGATCCGGCGCTTACTTCACAAGTGCTTAAAATTGCAAACTCTCCATTTTTCAGATTGAGTAATCAAAGTGTTGAATCATTAGATGAAGCAATTCGACGCCTTGGCATTGCCGGTATTAAGCGTGTTGTTTCTGCTGCAACGATGATGCCCGTATTCCAAGCCAGTGGTGGAAATAAAACGCTAAATGAGACGGTATGGCGATGGGCTTTGTGTTCCGGAGCAAGCTTAGAAGCATTGAGTATTATTCGTGATCAAGATGGGCCATCTAACTATTTGCTTGGCTTGATTCCAGAACTGGCCATGTTGATTGTCAATCAAGAGCTTGACCGCCTAGAAGGATCTTTGCCGGAGGAGGAAAAAATCCTTCCAATGCAGCGCTTTAAGGTATTTAAGCGAGTTGCATGGAAAATTTGTATCCAAATTCGAAAAGAATGGGGTATGTCTGAGGAGTTTGATCAAGCGCTCTACGATATGGGAGATGCCATGCGTTTGCGCAAGTACTCAATTGTCTATGATGCGATCATTCTGGCGCAATATTCTGCTGTTGAAGCCTCGGCTAAACCTCCTATCAGTATAGAAAAACTTTCCCTGCTGACTGAGTCGGACGAGTTTGTAAATCAAACGGTTTTGTTATCGTTGAAATCAAAAATTGAAGGTTAGTTCGACAAGACTAAATGCATGTCGTTCCAGCGTAATCCTCCGTGACTCGATTCTGACGTCCCGTCATCAACAAACCCAAATTGTTGATAAAAACCGACGAGCTCCTCTTGGCAGATAAGATACATTGCTGACTTTTGCATCGCCTGCATCATAGCAATAAATTCGTGCATTAATGCAGTGGCATAACCTTGGTGCTGGAAATCAGGATGCACAACCACTGACATGACAACGAGATTTGGGCCTATTGGATCATGACCGATGAGTTCTTTGAATTCTTCATCACTTAGGGAGACGTCAAAACATGCTCCGCAATTGATGAAACCGATGATTTGCGACTCTTTTTCTAGAACGAGAAATCCCTCGGGATAAGTCTCAATACGTTGTTGGATTTTTTCTCGAGTGGCAGCTTCATCGCCCGCATATCCTTCTTGTTCTATTTGAAAACAACGATCAGTGTCGGAAGGTGTCGCAGAACGAAAAGTCAGTGAAGAATGCATAAGTGCCTCTAAGCGATGAATAAACTAATACTAAGCACCAAGGGGCTTACAATTGCGCTAATGACGTTGAATGCAAGTGCTTTTGGATTATTCGCAATATCATCACCTAGACGCTTCGCCTCAATAAACGCGTACATGCTCAATGGCAAGGTAATCAAACTTAGCAAAGTAAGAATAGGTAGCTGTGATAGATAAACGCTAACTGTTATGGAACCATAGCCGACTAGGTAAAATACACCGAGCATATATGTGCTTAATTGGGTTCCTTATACGATCGGGAAGGTGCGTCGACCAACGTTTTTGTCTGCGTGAATATCCGGATATTGATTAAGTAAAAGCAAGTTATTACTCAAACAAAATGGTAGCAGAAGAGTTAGATAAGTGAGTTGATCTTAAGACTGAACGCACGCCTTTTAGTGGAGGCAGTGGCGCTCTTCCAAATAATCCTAGCGCTCTGAAGCATGCTCTCATCCTTGGGTTAGTCAGCCTAAGTCTTACTGCACTGATCGGTTTGTATTTTGTTTATTCTGTAGGCCTCATACTTCTACCGCTTGGAATAGCTGGTATTGCCTTGGTGCCTTGTATTCACCATGGATTAATCGATTACCATGGGTATGCTTGATTGCGCCCGGCGCAGGATTTGGAATTGTTATGGTCGCCGGAAACTTCTCAGTGATCGCGGCTTATGATCAACTCACTTATCTAACTCTTCTGCTACCATTTTGTTTGAGTAATAACTTGCTTTTACTTAATCAATATCCGGATATTCACGCAGACAAAAACGTTGGTCGACGCACCTTCCCGATCGTATAAGGAACCCAATTAAGCACATATATGCTCGGTGTATTTTACCTAGTCGGCTATGGTTCCATAACAGTTAGCGTTTATCTAT
>NZ_LWGF01000734.1:0-1793 GCF_001635355.1 Oleiphilus sp. HI0125 | reverse complement strand
GCTCAGCCTTATGGTTTGTTTTTAACGGATGTGGGCTATCCCGATCAATATGATTTGCCCCGCTCAGGCGGCGCGCCAAGCTTGATTCAGGCAATGCTGGCGATGTCAGGCTCTAATAAAGTTGATTGGGATGTTATTTCGCCTGCAGATATGTGGGATATCGCGCGACCAGGAAATAATAAATAGGGGCACTAACCTTTGGTCGATTAGTCCACATGCCAAAGGTTTATTGTTTTTACGATCTTCTGTAAAAAGCTTCAAACAGTTATACTGGGCTGCTGCGGGCTTCACGCTTAGTGAAGACTCTCTCGATTTATTCTGATAAGTGTTTGCTTTCATGTTTTCTAATTCGCGCACACGAACAAAAATCTGCGGTATTACGCGACCTGAAGATGCCCTTGCTGCGGTATATGCAGGAGCTGATGCTATTGGTCTGGTTTTTTATGCGCCAAGCCCTCGTTCTGTAACGGTTGATCAAGCGAAAGAGATTTGCATCGTACTACCTCCGTTTGTTGGTGTTGTCGCGTTGTTTGTAGACGCAGAGCCCTCTCTTATCCATCAGGTGTGTAAAGAGTTGCCAGTGACTTTGCTCCAATTTCATGGGGATGAGAGTGAATCTGATTGTCAGGGTTACGGCGTACCATACATTAAGGCGTTGCGTGTACGTTCATCTGAGGATTTTACGAACGCCGAAAATAATTATCCAACCGCGACCGGTATCCTCGTAGATACCTACAAAGCTGGTGTGCAGGGCGGAACTGGCGAAATATTCGACTGGGATCTTTTACCTGTTCAGCGATCTAAGCCGCTAATTTTAGCGGGTGGTCTTACTCATCAAAACGTGGCGAAAGCAATTGCGCACGTTCAACCATACGCGGTTGATGTGAGTGGTGGTGTTGAAGCATCAAAGGGCATCAAGTCATCACAATTGATACAACAATTTTTACAAGAGGTGTCCTGTGGGAGCAGAAGCTAACGCTAAGTTTACCGAACAGTTTCTAAGTACTTTACCAAGTGATACTGGCCACTTTGGGCCTTACGGGGGTCGCTTCGTTTCGGAAACTTTATTCGCGGCATTGAACGAACTAGAAGCAAAGTACCGCGAACTTAAAAATGATCCGGAATTCGTTAAGGAATTCGACAAAGATCTTGCTGATTATGTTGGTCGTCCTTCACCTTTATATTTTGCTGAAAGACTGACAAAAGAAGTTGGTGGAGCCAAGATTTACTTCAAGCGTGAAGATCTAAACCATACTGGCGCGCACAAAGTTAACAATACGATTGGTCAGGCATTGCTTGCTAAATATCTCGGGAAGCCTCGTGTTATAGCCGAGACAGGCGCGGGTCAGCATGGTGTGGCTTCTGCTACGGTTGCTGCGCGAATGAATCTTGATTGCAAGGTCTTTATGGGTGCCGAAGACGTTCAACGTCAAGCTTTGAATGTATATCGCATGAAGCTGCTAGGTGCAGAAGTTGAAGCTGTAACGAGTGGTACGAATACGCTTAAAGACGCAATGAATGAAGCGTTGCGCGACTGGGTAACTAATGTCGATAACACTTTTTACATCATCGGTACGTGTGCAGGCCCGCACCCGTACCCAATGCTTGTGCGTGATTTCCAGTCGATTATTGGTCGCGAAGCGCGAGCGCAATGTCTTGAGAAAGAAGGACGCTTGCCTGATGCGCTAGTGGCTTGTGTTGGTGGTGGCTCGAACGCCATCGGCTTGTTCTATCCCTTTATTTGTGACGAAGGTGTAGAGATGTACGGCGTCGAAGCGGGTGGCTTTGGCATC
>NZ_LWGF01000733.1:0-1622 GCF_001635355.1 Oleiphilus sp. HI0125 | reverse complement strand
TGAACAGCGATGCCTACTGGAGCACCACCACGCCATACGCCTACGATGTAGTCAGGGCGGAAGCCACTTTCATAAATTTGAATTGCTAGCTTGAATGAGTCTTCAAGAAGTTGCTGGGCGCTGATAAAAGTTTTTTCCATTGTTCGTACCAAATACAAGTAATAAGTAATCGGCGCGAACTATAGCCAAAAAAGGATTAACTTTCATTAGAAATAAAAAAGGTCGGGTATTCCCCGACCTTATAGTGCTAATCTAATGCGACACTTAGTCGACAGTGAAGATTACTTTGTCGATAACGTGGATCACACCATTAGAAGCTTTGACGTCTGCTTCTACTACGGTACTTCCTTCAATCATTAATGCATTGTTCATAATGTCGATGTTTAGGTTATTCATCGCTAAGGTTGTTTCTGTGCCACCGTTAGAGGCATAAGCAAGAATTGAGCTAACTTCTTTGCCGAGAATATGTTGGCTAAGAATTCCTGGAAGATCTGGACTAGCTAGAAGTTGTGCGTCTGTTAAACCTTCTTCGCTCAGAAGTGTTGCGAACGCGGCATCGGTCGGAGCAAACACTGTAAGCGTTGCATTCGGGTCAACAGCAGCAGCGAGAAGTCCCGATGCGCCAGCTGTTTGAAGAGCTGCAAGTAAGATAGTGAACTCTGCATCGCTCGCGCCTGCTAGCGCTGTAACGATTCCTCCGATTGTCGTTGACTCATCACTCAATTCGCTCGGTGGTGGTAGCAACACTTTATCAATTACGTGAATAACACCATTAGTCGCATCAACATCAGGAGTCACTACGCGGGAAGTGTTTACGTAAAGAACGTCTGCGTTGTTTTCGCTAGAGAGAGATAGCGCAACGCTTTCGGTGCCTTGCGTTGGAACGATATTTCCTGGTGCTGGTGTTTGTGCAACACTAATTGCGCCAGTTGAGTCTACTTCACCTACTGACGTTGCAAGAACGTGGTAAGGCAGAACTTGATTCAACAATGCAGTGTTACCAAGCAGTGTTGGTGCATCTACGCCCAAGTCAGTAAGCAATGCTGCGAATGCATCATCAGTTGGTGCAAATACTGTCAACTCGTCATCGCCGCTAAGAAGTGCCGCGATTGAAGGGTCTGCATCAACCACCGCAGACTCAAGGATTGTTGTGTTCGGATTATCGGTTGCAACTTCAAGAATGTTGCGTGTTTCAACAGCTGCTGCAACGTTGTCATCACTGTCACTACATGCTGAAATCAATGGGATTGCACCCAGAATCATTAAAGGCGCCCAGCGCTTCACGTTGGTGCCAAAGCTAATCATGCTCATGGTAAATTCCTTAAATTGTTCGGAGACGCGAAGCGAACTCCCTTGAATAAAATTGTTCTTATCTTTCACAACTTGATGAAGAACTTCGATTTTTATGAGCGCTCGGGTCGGGTTACGGGGGGGCGTTTAACAATGGATCACATTTGTTCGGAAAATTCGTTGCAAATCATTTTTTTTGTCAGATCGCCCTCAAATGAGGTGATTTGCATGAAAAATAGTCATCTAAGTAGAATCTAACTGCGTAGCAAAATTTGGTCTAAAGCAAGTGGCTGACAATGAAGCGCAGATACTTGAATCGAAAACGATATAAA
>NZ_LWGF01000732.1:0-3304 GCF_001635355.1 Oleiphilus sp. HI0125 | reverse complement strand
GTTTTTGATCGATGAGCTCAATAGGAATGATGCGTTGATTAGTGGTAGAGGCTGATGGTGATGTAGAGCTGACACTGTACCAAAGCAAGCTTATGAGACCAATAAAACCGAAAGATACTTGAATTCGACCAATGAGCAGCTTATTAAAAGTGATTCTGTTACGTCGCATTTTTTATTCATTTTTCTTAATGAGGAAACCGTCCATAGCCGATATTAAACCTTAACTCCCTCTGATATGTATTTACTATCATCGCAACGAGAATTAATATAGTTACGATATAACATATCATTCTATTCTACTTAGCTCGCATAGCAATAGTAAGATATCAATCAGTAAATTCCATTACTGGCGTGGGCTGCAATTTTGATCGACCGCTACAAACTTAAACACGCCACTGATGGCCTTGGTTCTGCCATCGTGATACATACTCTCAACCCACATTTCAACCCGTACTGTTAAGCTCGTTCGCCCCACGTCTGCGACTGAAGCAATAAGTTCGACCACACTTCCAGCCGGTACAGGATGCTCAAAGTCGATTCGATCGCTGCTAACCGTGACTAGACGTTTGCGTGAAAAGCGGGTGGCAGAAATGAATGAGGCTTCGTCCATCCATTGCATTGCTGTGCCACCAAAAAGTGTATCGTGGTGATTTGTCGTGTCAGGAAAAACCGCTTTAGTAATACGTGTAAGGGAGAGTTCCTTACGTTTTTCGAAAATTGAATCGTTCATTATTATCCACCAACTTTTTAGGCAACTATCAGCCAAACATCATTTACAGCGCCAACTGAACTAACATTCGAATACCTGTAATAAGCAATACAACAGCAAATACTTTTTTCAGTTTAGCCGCATCCAGTTTCGCGGCAAGCGATGCGCCAATTGGTGCAAAGAAAACAGTAAGCGGAACAATACAGATGAAACCAATCAAATTCACGAGACCATATGTACCGACAGGAGCATCGCTTGGCGTGGTTCCCAATAACAGCATCGTTAACGCGCCTGGCAAAGATATGATAAGACCAATCGCCGCAGCCGTACCAACCGCCTTGTGGGCTGGATAATTGTATAGCGTAAGCAAAGGAACAGATATTGTGCCGCCACCGATACCAACCATGGAACTAAAAAACCCAACGGACGTCCCCATCACTGATTGTCCAGCTTTGCCCGGCAAACTTGTAAATAACGCTGACTTTCCTGTTCTAAATAACATATTGAGCGCGGATAAGGTCGCGATCACACCAAATAGCATTGTCAACCACGTACCATCGACGCGCGTAACTAGCCAGCTGCCCACCAACACACCAACGAAGATGAATATGGCCCAACGTTTTAGCAGACCAAAATCTACGTTACCTTTACTGTGATGAGACCGAATGGAGCTGATTGAAGTAGGCACGATCGTCGCCAGTGAGGTGGCAGTTGCCACTACCATGGAAGACTCGGGACTGACGCCAAAGCTCTGAAACAAGAAAAACAATACAGGTACGATGACGATTCCGCCACCAACGCCTAATAATCCGGCAAGGATACCAGCAAATACTCCTGTCGCTAACAAGGCTAAAAAGGTGGGAAAGTTTTGTGTTAAAAATTCAATGATACTCATCAGTGACTACTTCTGCTTTGAGTGGTTTATCTAGGTTTGCTCACAATTGTTTTGACTTTTAAGCGGCCAATTCTCGTCTGACGATATCGGCACCAGCGCGTAAGGCTTCAAGTTTTCCTCTTGCAATTTTTCGGGATAATGGGGCCATGCCACAATTGGTGCACGGATAGAGCTTATCTGCATCGACATATTTCAAAGCGCCTCGCAAAGTCTCAGCGACCTCTTCGGGCGTTTCGATAGTTTCATTTGCTACATCAATGGCACCGACCATCACTTTCTTGCCTCGAATAAGTTCAAGAACCTCAACCGGTACGCGACCGTTATGGCACTCTAACGAAACAATATCGATATTAGATTCTCGTATCGATGGAAATGTCTCTTCATATTGTCGCCACTCCGAACCTAAAGTCTTCTTCCAGTCTGTATTGGCTTTAATGCCATAGCCATAACAAATGTGTACAGCGGTCTCGCATTTCAGACCTTCAATCGCCCGCTCTAAACACTTAATGCCCCATTCGTTGACCTCATCAATGAAGACGTTAAATGCAGGCTCATCAAACTGGATAATATCAACACCAGCCGCTTCGAGTTCCTTAGCCTCTTTGTTTAAGGCAATGGCGAATTCCCAAGCCAGTTTTTCACGGCTCTTGTAGTGCTCATCGTAAAGCGTGTCCACCATCGTCATAGGACCGGGAAGCGCCCACTTTATTGGCTGTTTGGTTTGTTTGCGTAAGAACTTCGCATCTTCAACAAACACTGCTTTCTGGCGACTCACTGGACCAACAACAGTCGGCACACTCGCGTCATAGCGATTTCGAATCCTAACCGTTTTGCGCTTATCAAAATCAACGCCGCTCAGGCTCTCTATGAAAGTCGTTACAAAATGCTGACGCGTTTGCTCACCATCACTCACGATATCTATTCCTGCATTTTCTTGCTCCTGCAAGGTAACGCGAAGTGCATCTTGTTTACCGGAGACTAAGTCCTCTCCCTCCAACTTCCATGGTGACCAGAGTTTTTCAGGTTCCGCTAACCATGAAGGCTTGGGTAAGCTACCAGCCGTCGAAGTAGGTAATAATTTTTTCATCATGAATTTCCGTCTTTTTAGGCCAATCACGAGGCTAGGTTTTGTAAAACATCGTTTGATGGGGAAAAGTTTGCCGACCATTTTTCTAGAACATTCTGGTAGGGCTTTATAAAATTCTCCTCAGCAAACTTCCCTTGCTTGATGGCTAACTGACTACGTTCCTGTCTGTCATAAACAATTTGCGTTAAGGAATGATCTGAATGCTTCAATTTTGGCTGATAGTGATTACCCGCCACCGCGTTAGCGTTGTAGATTTCAGGCCGATAGATTTTCTGGAAGGTCTCCATCGTACTGATGGTACTGATCAACTCTAGATTGGTGTAATCGCTAAGCAAATCGCCAAAGAAGTAGAACGCAAGCGGCGCGACACTGTTTGGTGGCATAAAATAACGCACTTCAAAGCCCATCTTTTTGAAGTATTGTTCAGTCAAAGAAGATTCGTTTGGTAAGTATTCAATGCCTAAGACAGGATGACCGTTTTCTGTACGTTGATAAATTTTATTATCAGACACACTCAGACAGATAACAGGCAGCTTGTTAAAGTTCTTTTTGTAAGTATCAGAGCAGATAAAATCTTTGAATAGATTGCCATGTAGATCGCCAAAGTTATCAG
>NZ_LWGF01000731.1:0-3673 GCF_001635355.1 Oleiphilus sp. HI0125 | reverse complement strand
GGGTAGTTTGCGTTTAAGTAAGTACTCCACCCATGATTGTAGATCTTGCGGATAAGTTGTTGTTTCGGCCATTCAGCATCGGTCAGTGAGTTTCGATGTCATCAAGTGTAGACAAGATATGGCGATAACTCTGCATTCTGGTTTCTGAAATTTTACCTTCTTCTAAGGCTTGTTGAATTGCGCATCCAGGTTCTTGCTCGTGTTTGCAGTCGCGGAATTTACAATAGCCAATGAAGGGTCTGAACTCTTTGAAGCCTTCAAGTAGTTCAGCCTCTGTGATGTGCCAGAGTCCAAACTCTCGAATCCCAGGAGAATCCACTAAACGGCCACCTTGTGGGAGGTGAAATAATTTAGCGGTCGTAGTGGTGTGGGTGCCTTTTCGTGTGTTTTCTGAGAGTTCACCAACGCGGATTGATTGATCACCGAGAATGGTGCGAATAAGTGAAGACTTACCAACACCAGATTGCCCGACAAACACGCTCGTGTGATTCGATAGCCAGCTTAAGAGTGTTTCACTACAGTCTTGTTGGTCATTTGCTGAGGTGAGCAATACTTCATAGCCGAGCGCTTTGTATGTATCCATCAGGCCGTGAATAAAGTCCCGGTTATCGTCGGTAATCAAATCACTCTTGTTGAACAGAATGGCTGGCTCAATGCCCGTTGTTTCGGCGGCCACAAGATAGCGGTCGATGAGGTTGGCGAAGGGTGTTGGTTCAAGCGCAACGACAATGAGTATGCGATCAATATTCGATGCGACTGGCTTAAGTTGACCGTAGTTATCAGGCCTTTGCAGGAGAGTGCTGCGCTCTAGGCGTGCTTCAATGACTCCACTGTTGTCGGCTCCGGGTCGCCATATCACTTCGTCACCGGTGACCAAAGCATCGATGTTTGCGCGGACATAACAGCGATATATCTCGCCTTTTGTTTCGCCTTCTAGCGCTTCGACATCAAGCGTTTGCCCAAAATGCGCAATAATTAAACCGCGCTGTTCGGCGCCAAGTTCGCCTCCTAACACTTGCTCGTCTAGTTTGCGTTGCTTCTTTTCAGCTCGGGCTGTTTTCTCTGCTTGTATTTTTTCGATGCGCCATTTTTGACGGCGATTGAGTTTACGTTTGCTCATGGGCTTCTCTGTTAAAAGGCGCAAGCATTCTATCAGTTTTTCTCATAGGCGGTTGTTCTAGTTCACTAAAGCCTATATTTTAGCTCTGATTAAAAATACAGAAGCGAATAACTTGCATGAAGCATAAATATAATTTGATTTGGATTGATCTTGAGATGACTGGTTTAGAGCCAGAGTCTGATCGTATTATTGAAATCGCCACTATCGTCACCGATGCGAACCTCAATACCTTAGCTGAAGGGCCCGTTATGGCAGTGCATCAAAGCGACGAATTACTTGATTCGATGGATGAGTGGTGTACTCGAACACATGGTGAATCTGGTTTAACGCAGCGAGTACAAGATAGCGAGTTCTCAGAGCGTGATGCAGAGCTGAATACCATTGAGTTTTTGCAAGAGTGGGTTGATAAAGGTGCATCACCGATTTGTGGGAATAGCGTAGGCCAAGATCGTCGTTTCTTGGTCAAATACATGCCAGAGTTGGAAGCCTATTTTCACTATCGAACTCTCGATGTGAGTACCTTGAAGGAGCTGACTCGCCGTTGGAAGCCTGAAATTTTAGATGGCTTTAAAAAACAGGGGACACATTTAGCATTAGATGATATCCGTGAATCGATCGCTGAGCTGCAATATTATCGTGAGCACGTGTTAAAGATATAAATTTAAGCGTCTTACATCGCTGAGATTGCCTTGTGAGATAAGAAAATACTAAAAGGTTTTTAAAATGAGTGAATTAGTCAAAGTAGAAATTAATGAATGCGTTGCCCTGTTAACGCTTAACAACGGCAAAGTGAATGCGTTTTCACATGAGATGATTGCAGACTTCAACGCAGCCTTAGACCAAGCAGAAGAAGCGAAAGCGCCTGTTGTGATTGCGGGTCATCCAGGAATGTTTTCTGCGGGTTTTGATCTTAAAGTTATGCAGAAAAGTATGGATGCTGCGATGGCTTTGGTTAAAGAAGGCTCTACATTGACGCGCCGATTATTGTCTTTCCCGACGCCTGTGATTGCGGCATGTACTGGGCACGCTGTAGCGCAAGGTGCATTTACTCTTTTATGTAGCGATTATCGAATTGGTGCAGCTGGCGAGTTCAAGCTTGGCCTGAATGAAGTGGCGATCGGTATGACGATGCACCATGCGGGTATTACGATGGCAAAACATGGTGTGACGGATCGTTATTTGAATCGTTCACTTTATTTGGCGGAAATGTTTGATCCTGAAACAGCTGTTGAAGCGGGTTTTCTAGACGAAATCGTTGAATTTGAAAAAGTTGTCGAGACGGCGATCGAATACGCTAAAGCAACTAAGAAACTTAATCGTCATGCGCACAAAGGCACCAAGCTTAAAGCGAGAGCAGGGCTTCTTGAAGAAATGGATCGAGCGATTGAGCTCGACGTTAACGGTAGTCTTTAGTTAACAGCATTCGAGTCATATTTTGTCTGTTCAACATATTCATATCTTAGGCATTTGCGGGACCTTTATGGGCTCGCTTGCCGCGCTCGCAAAAGAGCAGGGTTTGCGCGTTACAGGTTGTGATCAAGGAGTTTATCCTCCAATGAGTACGCAACTTGAGTCACTCGGTATCGAGTTGATTCAAGGTTTCGATACGCAGCAGTTAGATCTTGAGCCTGATCTGTTCATCATTGGTAATGCCATTAGCCGCGGTAATACTTTGCTCGAAGAAATTCTAGATCGAGGTTTGCCCTACACCTCAGGCCCTCAATTTCTTGCAGAACATATCTTGCAGGGAAAATGGGTGATGGGTGTTGCCGGTACGCACGGCAAAACTACGACAACGACGATGTTGGCGTGGATTCTTGAATATGCTGGAATGAAGCCGGGTTTCTTAATCGGCGGTGTGCCAAAGGATTTCGAATTTTCAGCTCGTTTGGGCGAAACCCCTTTCTTTGTGATCGAAGCGGATGAATACGACAGCGCATTTTTTGATAAGCGCTCGAAATTTGTTCATTACAAAGCTCGAACATTGATCGTTAACAATCTCGAGTTTGATCATGCCGATATTTTCGAAGACCTAAGTGCTATTCAAAAGCAATTCCATCATGTTATTCGTACCGTGCCGCGCAATGGTCGTGTGATTTATCCTCAAGGCAGCAAGGCTATTGATGAGACGCTTGAAAAGGGCGTTTGGGCTGAGAAACAAAGTTTTGGTGGAGAGGACTCTAGTACAGAAGCTCGTTATCACCTAGTTGAATCTGATGGTTCAGTCTTTGATGTGCGCTTAGCGGATCAGACGCACCGTGTTACATGGTCTATGACTGGTGAGCACAACGTATCGAATGCTTTAGCTGCGATGCTTGCTGCGCGTCATGTTGGTGTTGAACTCGAGCATTCTGCGCAAGCTTTGAGTCGATTTGGCGGCATTAAGCGTCGCATGGAAGTATTGATCGATCGAGATCAAATTGCTTTATACGACGATTTCGCGCATCACCCTAGTGCTATTAAAACGACGCTCTCAGGGCTTCGCGCTAAGGTTGGGCCTGAAAAGATTTTAGCTCTCATCGAACCGCGTTCAAACACCATGCGTATGGGTAT
>NZ_LWGF01000730.1:0-3032 GCF_001635355.1 Oleiphilus sp. HI0125 | reverse complement strand
ATCAATGATTTCTGTTGATTTGATCGATCATCTGCGGGTGTATAAAACGCACCTACGTGCTCACCTGTAATGAACGCAATATCGTTTTTTGAAACATCACGCTCCACGACGTTGGCGATCTTTCCCGCGACCTTTTCATTTGCCAACAACTCATTGGCGAGCATACGGCTAGTTGAATTTTCACCTTGAACACTTGCTGCTACTGAAAGAATATTTTTAGCCATTTTGGCTTCCTCAAACTTTGATTTACTAAACGTTGATAAGAAGTATAAGCATTGTATTCAAACGAATAAGCAGGTACTTTTGCGCTATATAATCAAAATTTTTGAACAATAAATAATGACATGAATCTACACAGTCCAATTACGATCGAAGCACTTAAAGTCTTAGATGTGATTGATCGCAGGGGAAGTTATGCAGCAGCGGCAGAAGAACTCGACAAAGTCCCTTCCGCGCTGTCTTACGTCGTACAAAAACTTGAGGAACAGTTGAATGTCACCTTGTTTCAGAAGCAGGGACGACGCTCAGTACTTACCCCCGCTGGAAAGCATTTACTAGACGAAGGCAGAATTCTGCTTAACTCAGTAGAACGTCTTGCAGAACAAACGCAGAACGTTGCTCGAGGTTACGAAAGCAGAATTCGTGTCGCCATTGATACCATCATGGATATACGACCGGTCTATTGCGCTTTTAAAAGCTTCGTAGATGAACATCCAGACATTGAAATAGACATTCAAGAAGAAGCTTTGAATGGTGCTTGGGAAGTTCTGATTTCTGATGAAGTTGATTTAGTCATTGGCGCCGTTGGTCCTGTACCTCAACAAAAAGGGATTCGAACCGAAGAGGTCGCGCAACTTGACCTTGTTTATACCTGCTCGCCCGACCATCCTCTGGCAAAAAGTACTTCACCAATTAAGATTGAAGATCTAAGCAAAGTTCGTCGTGTCGTCACGCACGACAGCGCACGTGAAGCAGTTACCTGGACGAGAGGTTTACACTCTTCGTTGAAGGATCAGGTGCAACAGCGCTTTTATGTCCCCAATACTTATAACAAGTTAAATGCTCAAAAAGCAGGTATCGGCGTTGGTTTCTTACCACGATACCTGATTAGAGAAGAACTCAAGGCAGGTAAACTTGTTGAGTTGCCGCTCGACAATGCGCGCCCACAACCAAGCACGCTCTACATGGCTTGGAAAATGGTAAACCAAGGCAAAGGCTTACAACGCCTACGCACCCTTATCCAAAAGCAATTAAAAGAACAGGAATAAATCAGGACTTACAATGCATCAATACGCTCGCACCCTCATTATTTTACTCTCCATCATTGCGCTTTTTTGGGCGAATCCAGCTTCATCAAAACCACTCGCCAATCTAAAAAAATTGGAACAGGCAACTGACTTATTTATGGAGCAAGTTGCAAAAGGCGATAGCGAATCAGCTCTTAATTTGATCTCTGCTTATGCTGGCGTAAATCCTGAACAGTTCGCACAACGCAGTGCTCGGATTATTCAAGACATGCAGCGCATCGAATCAAGTGCGGGTAAAGCCTTAAGCTACGCAAAAGTAGATACCAAAAGTGTTGGCGAACACCTTTACAAAGTACGGTATCTATTGAAGTTTCGGCAAGCGGCACTTGTGTGGGAAATGAATTTTTACCAACCTGACCAAGGCTGGTATTTGGTCGACGTCAATCTTAGCACTGACATTAACGCTTTATTTCAGTAGTCATACGCAACGCTATGCGCGAAGCTGAATAATAATATCGCGCATGGCGTTTGGATCTTTGATCGTATCGCCCGCCAAACTCTCCTGCTGATAACCCGCTAAGTACTTACTTACTAACCGGGATATCCAAAAGCGTAAAGCGGCCAATTCCAGAAATAAGGGCCAACAAGCACTTTCGGCATCTGACCAAGGTTTCTCACTCTGATATGCCTCCACCAAAGCCGATAGTTTTGCACTATCGTGTCGGCCTGACGCAGTCATCGCCCAGTCGTTCGCACAAACAGCCAAATCAAAAAGAAAGCCTTCGGTACAGGCATGATAAAAGTCAATCACGCCAGATATATTCTGTTCGCCGAAGAGAACATTGTCTTTAAACAAGTCCCCATGAACAGTGCCCCTTGAACACTGATCTAACTCTCTTTGGTATACCGAATAGCGTTCAACGCATTCCTCTAGCAAAGCAAAGTCGTCGCGAGGCATGTCAGAATTTTTGAGCGCATTGAGATGCTCCTGCATCCAAGCTGAATCTCGAACTAATTTTCGATCTCCATCAAAATCTGCGACCGCATGATGCATATGCGCCAACCATTTCCCCGCTGCGGCACAATCTTCGATCTCCATGTCTGTTTTTGCGGCCCCATCAAAACAAGGAACGATCATGGCGTCTTTGCCTTGAATCTTAAAAAGGGATTGCCCTTTCGAATCTTGCAGCGCCGCGGGAACAGCAAGCCCTTTTGACGCTAAATGTTGGGTGAGCGAGACAAAAAAAGGCAATTCAGCGGATTCCATCGCCTCAAAAATCGTCAACACCCATCGACTAAGCTGACCATTTTTTGAGGTGTTCAAAAAGTAATTGGTGTTTTCAATTCCAGCCCCAATCCCCTCTAACAAGACGATCCTGCCAAGAGAGAACTGTTCAATAACTGGATTCAAGTCTTGCGGGCTGACCTGTGTGAAAACTGCCATGAAAAGTGACCAAACTAATAAAAATAAAGACGTTCAAAACAAAGACTTTTNTAAGCCGTTATCAACGCGTTCAGTTGCTGAATGTGCGATTCATTCATCGCTTCAATCGAATCTGGAGCAATATACTCACTTTGCGAAGAAACCGCATCTTTTGTAGGGATTTCTAGTTCCAAGCCATCGCTCAACGAAATAGCACGATAACTCCCCAAAGAACGCCCCGGCTCTAAGATAAGCAACGCTCGACCAGAACTCGATTTCACATGCAAGCCAGAGGGAACATTCCCCAGCAAGGCTAAGAATGCGTCTGTTAGGCTTTCATCGAATTGCTCACCTTTACACTG
>NZ_LWGF01000729.1:0-4366 GCF_001635355.1 Oleiphilus sp. HI0125 | reverse complement strand
AGTGCCCCGGGGACAGCACTGTGGTTCTTCCTTAAGCACACAAAAATAGATGTCATTTAAATGTCACGCGAAGGACACAGATTTGTAACAGCATAAAAATAACCTTAGAGAAAATTACATAGAGATGTCTAGATGTCTGTATATTCGATTAGTCGGGGTGAAGGTTCTGTCCCTGTTTATCGTCAAATTGCGCTTTGGTTGAAGAAAGAAATTTCCGACAATTATCAAGCTGGCGATGCGCTTCCTTCAGAAATTGCACTTGCAAAAAAACTGGGTGTTAACCGTCATACCTTGAGACGGGGGGTTGATGAGCTTGTTAGTGAAGGTTCCGTTGAGAGGCGTCATGGTGTAGGCGTTCTTGTGCTAGATATGGTACATAGCTATTCAATTAACTCCCAATCAAGATTTACTGAAGCTTTTGAAGCCTTAGGTTTTGAGACCAGAAGCGCGTTACTCGCTAAAAAAGTGATCATTGCCAATGACGTTCTCTCTGAAAAATTAGAGATAGAAGGTGGCTCTCATGTCATACATCTTGAAACCTTAAGGATTGTTGAGCAACAACCTTTCTGCTTAATAAGTCATTTCTTGCCACTCAACGCATTTCCAAGTGTTCTGGATACATTTGAAGGGGGTTCTCTTCATCGTTTTCTGAAGTCTAATTTTGGTACCGGTCTGGCTCGAAAAGAAAGCGTGGTCAGCGCCGCATTACCGACTTCTGGAGAAGCTGCTCAGCTTTTAATGCCGAAGGGCGAACCAATACTGAAATCAAAAAGTGTTAATGCCGATGTGATTGGCGGTCGACCGATCGAATATGCCATTACGCGATTTCGAGGTGGTGCTACCGAATTATCTTTAAATTTCGATCTCAAAAACTAAGAGGATATTACTATGAAAATCAGAAGCTTAATTGCAGCCGGTATGGCTTGCTTGACTGTGTCTAGTGCAGTGTTGGCGGAATTGCCAGATGGCTCAAAAGGCAATCCACTAAGAGTTTTAATGGTACCCGCGGATACTGGTACAAATGATATTACGCAGGACTATAAGCCAGTCTTTGATGGTATCACTAAGAATTACGGTATTCACTTTGACGTAAAAGCGGGCAATAGCTACGCCGCTGTTGTAGAGGGGATGTGTAACGACCAGGCTGACATTGCTTGGTTTGGTGCTTCTACCTATGGTGAAGCTTACAATCGTTGCGGTGTTGATTTACTCGCTGTTGACGTCAAGAAAGGTGACTCTTCGTACTACTCAGGTATTTTCGTTAAGAAAGGCAGTGGTATCAACGAAATATCTGACCTCAAAGGACATAGTGTTGCATTTGGAAGCACAAGTTCTACTTCATCATTCAACTTTCCGGTTGCCATGATTATCGCTGCTGGCATTGATCCAGTGAAGGATCTCGACAAAGTTATTGTGGCGGGCTCGCATTCTGCGTCATTAGCGGCACTCGCGGAAGGAAAAGTAGATGCAGCGGCTGCATCCTATAACTCGTTCGGTAAAGCAGTTAAGAAAGGTGCGATTGACCCGGATAAGTTTAAGCCTCTTGCGAAATCTCAACCTATTCCAAACCCACCCCTAGCGATGAATAAAGGATTGCCTGGCTCGCTAAAGGCAAAGCTTAAAGAAGCGTTTAACACCATCCATACCAAGATTGATTCAAGCAAAATTCGTGGCTACGGCGGTAAGAAAGTTGATCGTTACGACGCTGAATTTGATGAGCAAAAAATCTTTGATGCGCTTGCCAAATTAGGTGCAGTCACGAAGCAAGTAAAAGAAGAAATGATTGCCAAGGCGGGTCAACGCTAATTTGGTTTCTTGGTATAGGAGTGAGCGCTCATGGATAGAGCTCTCGCTATATACCGATAGCATTAAAAACGAGGTGTTAGATATGCTTGCATTTGATTCAGTCTGCCGTCGATTTAAAGACGGCACCGTTGCTGTGAAGGATGTATCTCTTAACATTCCCCAAGGAGAGTTCTGCGTATTGTTGGGTCCTTCAGGCGCAGGGAAATCGACATTGATGAATATGATCAATGGTGTCGTAGAACCAACATCAGGCAAGGTGCATTTTGATGGCGAACCGATCACTCGCAGTAACCTGCGACAATTTCAGAGACATGTTGGCATGATCCATCAACAGTTGCATTTAATACCTCGACTATCGGTCCTACATAACGTCTTAAGTGGCTTGTTGCCAGACAAGAGTCTTTTACGCAGCTTATTGAAGTCCTTTCCTAAAGAAGATCAGTTGAAAGCTTTTGAGTTGCTCAATGAAGTAGGTTTGGAACAGAAGCACTTGATGCGCAGAGCTTCGGAGCTTTCTGGAGGTCAACAGCAACGTGTTGCGATAGCCAGAGCATTTGTTTCCAGCCCGAAAGTGGTATTAGCAGATGAACCTGTTGCCAGTTTAGATCCTGCGATGAGTCGTAGTGTTTTAAATAGCTTAAAAGCTGCTGCCAAGCATCACGGTGCGACTGTCGTTTGTACCTTACATCAGTTGGATTATGCCTTGGAGTTTGCCGATCGAATTGTCGCGTTGCGTGCCGGTGAGGTGTTTTTTGATGGCTCGCCTGCTGAATTAGACAACCAAACACAACGAGCGATCTATGCCTTTACTCAAACGGAAGGGCAGGAGAAAAGCGAGCTTGCACTTGAAGAGGTAGCCGCCTGATGCAATCAAAGCAACGCCAATGGCAAGAGTGGCCCTTGCATCAAGCCGTTACGCCAAAACGTATATTTATTGTTTTCGTCGCTTTCGTGATCTTGTCTTTGTCGGCACACAATACCGAAATGGACAAAGCGGCAGTCGAAACTTCAAAAGCCATTGCATCAGCTATAGGCATCGGTGATTCGCAAGTACTAGACGGCGCTGTTCGTTTTGCCAGTAAAGCATTTCCGGTTCAAATTTCTGAAAGAACAGAAATCTCGAGAATCGATGAGTTTGATAAGGATAATCTTCCATGGTTTGCCTATACAGAAAAAGGTGAATTGAGAGAATATGACGCATTAGAAGATACATGGACGGTCGAGGAAACCGAGTTTCTGGTTGAACCAATCGGTTATTTACAGAAAGTGCTTTTCAAAATGTGGGAAACCATCGAAATGGGTTTTTGGGGCACCCTGATCTCAATTATGATCTCCCTTCCTTTGGGGGTTCTCGCAGCGAAAAACTATGCCCCTCACCGTATTTTCTACACCATTGCCCGTTTCTGGCTTAGTTTCCATCGAGCAATGCCAGAGCTAATTATCGCGCTGTTTCTCGTGCTGATGTACGGCTTTGGCCCTATCGCTGGTGTATTAGCCTTGGCTATTCATACAAGCGGTGTCTTGGGTAAGTTTTTTGCCGATGAAATTGAGAATGCACCCACGGGGCCTCAGCTAGCGCTCAAATCAGCGGGTAGCGGAAGCCTTAAAGTACTGCGTTACGCTGTGTTTCCTCATGTTCTGCCAGCTTGGATTGCGTATGTTCAGTATATCTTTGAACGAAATATTCGAACGGCAACAGTGCTTGGCATCGTCGGCGCCGGAGGTATTGGAATGGAATTAAAAGGTCGTTGGGATTTGTTTGATTACGACCATGTATCGACCATTCTTTTGGTCATTTTTATCACCGTTTTAATATTGGAATATGGCTCGCAAAAGCTGCGTAAAAAGACATTGTAGTTGGGCCTAACAACGAGCAAAAGCTTTCTTTTGCCTGGTGTTGTCTAGATATCTAGAAGAGAAATGCAAATGAGAAAGAACTTAGAACTGCCTAGATCAGAATGGATTAAAGCTTTAAGCAGGATTAAACGATCTGACTTAGTCGAGCAAGTCCAGGGTCTTGCAAAGGACTGGTTAATTAAACCGGTCAGTCCTCCTCAGTCAGGTTTAGGGGCATTGAAACTGAAAGAAAGCACATTATCTGAAGCCTTCTTTCTTGGCGAGTTTCCGCTATCAAGCGTATGGATAGAAATCACGACTCAGTCAGGTCAAGTTGTACAGGGGGCCGCCAACGTAATGCATGATGATATTGAATACGCAGAAACGCTGGCTATTTGTGATGCGGTTTTGGCGGAGGAGCTAGTCGGATTTGATCTCGTTGCTGCTTTGCTCGATGAAGGGCAGCGTCTGTTCGAAGAAAGGGAGTCAGCTCGTAGAAAAATCTTGTCGAGTACGCGCGTTGACTTTTCGCTTCTTGAAGATGCTTTAGATACTAATGACGAACCAGGCTATCAAGCTTCTGATAGGAAGGAGGAAGCATCCAATGTTGCAAGTTGATTCCTTGTGGCTGCCTCAATTACAGCAGCAACAATATCGCGAGTTACTTAATGCCATGTCTCGACCAGGGCAGCAAAACACGCTTCTTTACGGAAGGTCTTCTGAG
>NZ_LWGF01000728.1:0-4376 GCF_001635355.1 Oleiphilus sp. HI0125 | reverse complement strand
GTGAAAACTGAAGCAAAAAGCAAATTACGAAAAATAAGTAAGCGCGATTGCGCGTCAGATCTTCACTCAGAGAATGAGATATCTCATGGCCTTGTTGTGCCACTGGCTCATCAAAGCGCATACACGTAGATAACGCGATACCCGACATAATAATTAACAGCGCTATGGGAAATAGCCCAACCCCGCGTTCTTCAAAAATATATCCAAGCGCAATAACCACAACAACAAAACCAATAGAGCCCCAGACTCTGACCAAACTGTAGCGATCAACATCAGCACCCAGGTTATGTAAGGTAATAACTTCAAACTGCGCCAAGATGGCATTCCAAAAAAAGCTGAACGCAATAATCATCAATGCGTAATACCAAAAGCTTTCAGCAAAGAAAAATCCGAGGTAAGAGACCAGCGTTAAAAATGCACCGAGTCTTATTAGCAACAAACGCTTTTGTGTGCGATCTGCGATCAAACCCCAAACATTAGGAGCAATCACTTTCGTCGCCATCAACAAGCCCGTCAGCTGACCGATTTCTGCAGCTGAAAATCCTTCACTTTCTAAAAACAGCCCTAGATAAGGCGCCATCACTCCAAGTAATGCGAAGTATACGAAGTAAAAAACGGAAAGTTTGACCTGCAGCATGGGTAAGTGTTTGTAATCGCTTGAATTGTTATAACAAGTTGATTAGCTTATCACTGCTCTGAAAAGGGCGCGCACATAATTATAAAAATTATTAAAACTATTAGTCTTAACAATAAATAAGCAAACAGATTAAGTTTGCCTTTGGAGATGTCCCTTATGAAACTAATCACTGCAGTGATTAAGCCATTTAAGTTAGAAGACGTTCGCACCGCTTTAACTGACATTGGCTTAGCGGGTATGACCATCACAGAAGTCAAAGGATTTGGCCGTCAAAAAGGCCACACGGAATTATACCGTGGTGCTGAGTACGTGATCGATTTTGTGCCTAAATTAAAAATTGAGCTAGCTGTTGCGAACGATATTGTTGATCAAGCGGTTGAAGCCATTTGCAAATCTGCAAACAGCGGAAAAATCGGCGACGGCAAAATTTTCGTTAGCGATCTAGAGCAAGCGGTTCGCATTCGTACTGGTGAAACAGGCGACGACGCACTCTAGAAAATAACAATAAGCCTTAAGTTTCGAAAAATAGACGTCATACAAAAACATAACCGGCGGTATTTTTAGAAATGGCTCTCTTACCTTTGTAAGAAACAATTAGCTCAGGAAATAACATGTTTAAACTATTTGTTTTGGTAGCTTCAATGCTGCCGGCTTTCGCGTACGCGGAAGATGCTCTTGTTGGTGCTGATACAGCGTGGATCTTAACGGCTACAGCACTCGTTCTTTTCATGACCATCCCTGGTCTTTCTCTTTTTTACGCAGGACTTGTACGCAGCAAAAACGTTTTGTCTATATTGATGCAATGTTTTGCTCTAACTTGCTTAATGTCTGTGCTCTGGTACGTGGTAGGTTATTCACTTGCATTTAGCGATGGTAATAGCTTCGTTGGAGGCCTAAGCAATCTGTTCATGGCAGAAGTAACGAAAGACTCACTATCAGGTACCATTCCAGAAGGTTTGTTTGCAGCATTTCAAATGACTTTTGCTGTCATCACACCTGCACTGATTGTTGGTGCCTTTGCTGAACGTATGAAGTTTTCATCAATGCTTCTATTCAGCAGCATCTGGTTGTTAGCTGTTTATGCACCAGTTTGCCACTGGGTATGGGGCGGCGGTTGGTTGAGCGATCTAGGCGTTCTAGATTTCGCTGGCGGCATTGTTGTTCACATCACGGCAGGTGTAGCGGCGCTTGTTGCAGCGCTTGTGATTGGCAATCGTCGTAACTGGCCACAAACTGCGATGCCTCCGCACAACATGACAATGACTGTTACAGGTGCAGGCATGCTTTGGGTTGGCTGGTTCGGCTTTAACGCGGGTTCAGCGCTTGGCGCAAACGAAGACGCGGCGATGGCTCTTATCGCAACACACCTATCTGCAGCAATGGGCTCTTTAGCGTGGATGGCATGCGAATGGAAAAAGTTCGGCAAGCCATCGGTTCTTGGAATCGTAACCGGTATGGTCGCGGGACTTGGTACTATCACACCAGCATCTGGATCTGTCAGCCCTGCAGCAGCAATTGTAATTGGTTTGTGTGCAGGTGTTGTATGTTTCTACGCAACCATCTTCATCAAACAAAAACTTAAAATTGACGACTCTCTCGATGTATTCCCAGTGCATGGCGTCGGCGGTATTTTAGGTACTCTTCTCGTTGGTATCTTCGCTGCGGGAGAACTTGGCGCATTTAGTGGCTATGGTTTCGGTGGCGACAACAGCTCAATCGGCGAGCAGGTAACAGCTCAGCTAATCGGCATTGGTAGCACAATCGCATACACGGCAATCGTAACGTGGGTCATTCTGAGGCTTGTCGATGCAATGACGGGCTTACGCGTTGACGAAGAAGACGAGTATCGCGGTCTAGATCTAGCTCTTCACGAAGAAAAAGGCTACGACCTGTAGAAAGCTAACAGAGGCCAGAGTAAAAGTACTCTGACCTCTGTTTTAACAAAAAAGCCCTTGCCATTAAACTGGCAAGGGCTTTTTCATATATTGCGCAATTACTTATTACACTTTTTCAATTCCGCCTCAAGGGCGTCAATTCTGGCCTCTAAGGCCTCAATCGTTTTGCGATTCGGGATACCTAATCGCTCTAATGCACCCGAAACACGTTGATCAAATACAGACTCTAGCTTGCCGAAAGTGTTACTCGCTTTACCGCGTACACCTTCTACTGTTCCTTCCACGGCTTTAAATTGTTTTTCAACAACACCTCTCGTTGCGGCTTCGAGCTCTTCGCCCTCTTTAACGAGCTTATCGAAAATCTTTCCAGTGTCTTCTTCTGCTTTGTTGTAAGCACCCAAACCCGCCAACCATATTTGACGTGCTGATGCTTTAATTTTGTCAGAAATTGGAAGGGCATTATCACTACCCACTTCATTAGCGTCCGACTTTTTATCTTTCTGGCTCATTCTCTAGCCCCCTTCAGTTTTTTTCCATTCTACGAGACTTAAAAGCATCCATACAGTCACAATTTAGAAAATTTTGCTTTGCTGTTCATAGGTTTATTGTCTAAACCTTAACTAGTTACCTTTCAACAAATACTATCGAGTCGTCATTAATGGGTTACCAAACAAAGAGCAATATTATTTCGCTCATTACGCGCTTACTTATTCGCGAGCGTGCACCCAACCCAATACCAATGAGCGACTATGAAAGAATGCGTTATGAAATCAAACCTGGTGACGTCATTCTCGTTGAAGGTCGCAGTCGCGTCAGTGATGTTATTAAAACAGTAACCCAGAGTCGATGGTCTCATGCTGCTCTCTACATAGGCAGGCTACATGAAGTAGAAAACCCTCTAGACCGCCAGCGACTTCAAAGCTTTTACGATGGACAACCAGACGTACAACTTATAGTAGAAAGCGAGCTAGGAATGGGTACGGTTGCTCGCCCCTTATCCGTGTATGACCGTGACCATGTCAGAATTTGTCGACCTAAAGATCTAACATATTCAGATGCGCAAAAAGTTATTCACTACGCAATATCCCGGCTTGGTGCTGACTATGATGTTCGGCAAATCTTCGATCTACTGCGTTTTTTCTTCCCGTATTTAATTCTCCCCCGCAGATGGCGCTCAAGCTTGTTTTCTAAACATCCGGGTCAAACCACAAAAACGGTTTGCTCTACCATGATTGCCGAGGCCTTCGGTTCGATCCAATATCCGATCTTACCAATGATCAAGCGATCAGAAGCTGGTCATATTAATATTTACCGAAGAAATCCCAAGCTATGCACGCCAAGTGACTTCGATTACTCGCCTTATTTCGACATTATCAAATATCCTTTCATGAACTTTGCGCAATCTGAGCCAAGA
Organism: Oleiphilus sp. HI0125; assembly: GCF_001635355.1. Taxonomy (NCBI): domain Bacteria; kingdom Pseudomonadati; phylum Pseudomonadota; class Gammaproteobacteria; order Oceanospirillales; family Oleiphilaceae; genus Oleiphilus; species Oleiphilus sp. HI0125. Next base: position 430 of record NZ_LWGF01000728.1, on the reverse strand, counting down.
TATCGCCAATTGCCTTGGGTTACGGAAGAAAAGCTGGTTGAAGAAGACGAAGTAAAAAACTAGCTAAAACAGACAGATAGAGCCGCCTTATTAATACTATTTCGACACTTAATAACCTGCTCAAAATATAATCAAAGTAGTTATTCCAATTTATGCTTAAAAACTCACCTTTATACATTTGATTATTTCAACTTTTCGCTAATACTTAGTCCACCAACAGCGGCAGCTGTTGGGGAAATGAAAGTTTTTCATGGATACTACTCGCACTTATTGCCGGCTGTGTTTGGTAGCACACCCGGCATTTTTTATGTCTGAAAAAAGCCTCGTTTTTACACATCCCTGATACACTGAATAGTAAGAGAACAATTTTCTGTTCAGATCTTGTTTCATGACGAATTTAACCACAACGAACGAACAAAATGGATCTTAG
>NZ_LWGF01000727.1:0-5798 GCF_001635355.1 Oleiphilus sp. HI0125 | reverse complement strand
AATTGCAGATTTTACACACGTCGTAGAAACGCTTCTTGATCTGATTCGATCAGATCAATTCAAAATTCTTGCAGAGCATGTTGATCTACTCCTTCGTTCAGTCGATTGCCTGCGAACAATGGTCACGCAATTGGAACAAGACGAGGAATGCGAGACCGAATTATCCAATTCACTTAAATCAGAATTTGAAGATATTTTAAATGGCCGAGAATCAGGCGCTTCCGCTGAAACCCAAAACGGTGGAGAGGGCGATGCTAATGATGGCCATAATGATGGGGCACGCGGATGGCAAATATTTTTCCGTCCTTCTACAGATATTTTACGAACGGGTAACGAGCCTGTTCGGATGTTCAGAGAGCTGGCTGAACTCGGTGAGCTTGAGGTCGACGTGGATGCCTCAGATGTCCCGAAACTAGATGACATTGAAGCTGATGCCTGCTATCTCGCATGGAATATTTCTTTGTTTGGCGAGGCAACAAAAGAGCAAGTCGACGAAGTGTTCGAATGGGTCGTTGATGATTCTGAATTGACGATTGAGGCAATAGATATCGGCGGTGCTGGGCTTGCCGAAGCGTCGAGTTCAAATACCTCAGAGGATGCGTCTTCGCCAGCTGAACCTGCACCTGTGGTAGCGGAATCCGCTCCGAGCCAAGTCGTCGCAGAAAAACCTCAAACTACTGCGGCCAAAGCCGAACCCAAAGCGAAGGCTGAAAGTGCGTCAATACGTGTCGGAACCGACAAGGTTGATAGCCTGATTAATATGGTTGGGGAACTAGTGATTACCCAATCTATGCTAGGTGAACTCGGCAGAAATTTTACTGTCGACAAGTTGCCACGACTAATGGAAGGGCTTGAGCAGCTCAACAATCACACGCGTGAGCTTCAAGAAAGCGTTATGCGTATACGCATGCTACCAATTAGTTTTGCGTTCTCGCGGTTTCCCCGTTTGGTTCATAATACGAGCAAACAACTCGGCAAGCATGTTGAGTTGGAGTTGATGGGTGAGCAAACGGAACTCGACAAAACAGTGATGGAACGTGTTGGAGACCCTCTTGTTCATCTAGTCCGAAACTCGTTAGATCACGGCATTGAATCGCCTGAAGCGCGCGTTGCAGCTGGCAAAGATGAAATGGGTAAAATTACTCTGAATGCCTTTCATCAGGGTGGCAACATAGTGATTCAAATCATTGATGATGGCGCAGGCCTGAATCGTGATCGTATTCTTGAGAAAGCCATTGATAATGGCTTGGTGAAAGCGAGTGATAATCTCAGCGATGAACAGATCTATGATTTGATTTTCAAACCTGGATTTTCGACCGCGGCTGAAATCACCGATATTTCAGGTCGTGGCGTCGGGATGGACGTTGTGCGACGAAATATCCAAGAGCTTAATGGCTCTGTCGAAGTTGAGTCGCAGTCTGGCAAAGGCAGCACGTTCACCATCCGATTACCACTCACACTAGCAATTCTTGATGGACAACTCATCCGAGTTGGCAGAGATGTCTTTATCTTCCCTCTGGTCTCAATTGTTGAGTCTATTCAGTCTTATGATCAAATGATTCATCGTGTTTCATCAGGCTGTGAGGTCTTGCGCTTGCGGGATGAATACGTACCAATTGTGCGCCTTTGGGATATCTTCAGCATTAAGCCTGATTCAGAAAAGCTTGAAGATGGTCTGCTTGTCGTCGTTGAAGGTGATAACATGAAAATTGCCGTACTCGTCGATGACTTACTAGCTCAGCAACAGGTGGTGATCAAAAGTCTTCAGGAAAACTATCGTTCTGTCGATGGAATTTCTGGTGCCACTATTTTGGGGGATGGCACTGTCTCACTAATTCTTGATATTGGCGGCTTGATAAAATTGTCTGGCGTGAGTCGAGACGAATACAAGAAACACGTCAACGAAGATGACTCCGCTGCGGCCTAGGGCGAGATAAGGAGAGCAGTAATGGCTAAGCAAACAGAAATTGAAGTGCCAAACAATGATGATGGCATTCATGCGCAGGCAGAATTGGCTGAGCAATATTTGACCTTCTATATGAAGGAAGAAGAATTTGGCGTCAATATATTATCTGTTCAAGAAATTCGTGGCTGGGAGGCTGTTACGCGCATTCCCAAGTCACCAGACCATGTTTTGGGCGTTATGAACTTGCGCGGGACTGTTGTTCCTGTTATTGACCTGCGTATGAGCTTTGGCTTGACCGATTTAACGTACGACGATGCGACTGTCGTCATTATTTTGAATGTCGAATGTTCTAACTCAAATAAAGTGATGGGAGTGGTCGTCGACGCCGTGTCAGATGTTCATAACTTCTCTGACAAAGATATTCAGCCCGCACCCGAGTTAAGTGACAAAGCCCAAGGTCAGTACTTCAAAGGTTTGGGCAGTACAGAAGAACATATGGTCATTTTGTTAGATCTAAACGAAGGCCTCATTCAAGATCAAAAGGCATTGCTAAGTATTCACTGATTCAAAGGGACGAGAGCACGTGGGAGCCAACGCGAAAAAGATTGATCGCGAATTCTTCATGTCAGAGAAGGATTTTTCTGAGATCAGTAAACTTGCTTATTCTTATACAGGTATCGTTCTGGGTGACCATAAACAAGACATGGTTTATGGTCGTCTCGCTCGTCGGATGCGAGAACTCAACCTAAGCGAGTTTGGAGAGTATTGCGAAATTATTCGCAATCCAAAGCATCCAGAAATCAGTTTATTTATCAACGCGATCACAACCAATCTCACTTCATTTTTTAGAGAAGAACATCACTTCGAGTTTTTGGTGAACACGGTTTTACCTCAGCTTCACGCACGTGGAAAAGGCAACATAAGAGCGTGGTCGGCCGGCTGTTCCTCGGGAGAGGAGCCTTATTCGATCTCGTTAACCTTGAACGAATATTTACCTATCAAAAATTGGGATGTGAAAGTCTTAGCGACAGATCTAGATTCAAATGTGTTGCAAAAAGCTTCGCAGGGAATCTATGACATTGAGCGGATTGAAGGTCTAAGTAAGAGCCGAAAAAAGAAATGGTTTTTGTTTGATAGAAATCATAAAGATATCGTGAAAGTTCAATCATCGCTGCAGTCATTGATTCGTTTTAAACGCCTAAATTTATTGGAATCGTGGCCGATGAAAGGACGCTTTGATTTCATCTTCTGTCGCAACGTCATGATTTATTTTAATGAGGAGACGCAGGAGCGTTTATTGAATCGCTACGCAGATGCTTTAAACCCCGGTGGTTATTTGTTTATAGGGCATTCTGAAAATATGCATGGCGCTGGTGTCCGGTTTGAATCCCTAGGAAAGACTATTTACAGATTGAAATCATAGCGATGGAAGCGCATCAACTACCAGGCACATTGCCTCCTGCAGAACCAGGTTTTGAGCATATTAATCGGTACTGGGATCGCCGAATGAATATGCCAGCAGCGAAAATTTTACCTGGCGAATTTTATGTAAGTCGTTGCGGTGAAATCATCGCGACCGTCTTAGGTTCTTGTATTGCTGCCTGTATTCGTGACCGGCAATTAGGCGTTGGAGGCATGAACCATTTTATGTTGCCGCAAGAAGGCGAGCACTCTACTGATAATTGGGGGGGAGATCTTGCTTTGGCGTCCCGCTACGGAAATTGGGCAATGGAGTATCTCATCAACGAAATTTTGAAAATGGGCGGAACCCGCAAGAACCTCGAAGTAAAGGTGTTCGGTGGCGGTAATGTGTTGAGCAATATGACGGAGATCGGAACGCGCAATGTTGATTTCGTTCGATCGTATCTCGCACGCGAAGGCTTAAGTATTTCAGCAATGGATGTTGGGGGGGGCTACCCAAGAAAAGTCTTGTATTTCCCTGATACTGGTGCCGTAAAAATGAAGCGTTTAATTAGCGTTGCGAATGACACGATTGCACAACGTGAACGCGATTATCGTTGCAATTTAAATAAACCTGCAGATACAGGCGATGTCGAATTATTTTAACTGAAGTCGATTTGAGAGGCTGGCAGTGAATTCATATAAAGTATTAATAGTTGATGACTCGGAGCTCATACGCCAAGTACTGACCGAGATTATCAGTCAAGCTCCCGACTTGCAGGTAGTCGGGGTCGCGAGCGATCCATTTGACGCGCGAGAGAAGATTAAAGCACTAAACCCCGATGTAATCACGCTTGATGTTGAAATGCCGAAGATGGATGGGATTTCGTTTCTCAAGAATTTGATGCGCTTGCGTCCTATGCCAGTTGTAATGATATCTACCTTAACGGCAAAAGGAGCTCCCGTTACGCTCGATGCGCTAGAAATTGGAGCAGTTGACTACGTTTGTAAGCCCAAAGGTGGAGGCTGGGGAGATCTCGTCCAATACGCAGGTGTCATTCAAGATAAGGTTCGCAATGCGGCTAGAGCTAATATGCTCGCGCGTGAAAGTGTCACGACTAAAGCAAGCACTCCCATCGAGACTTCAACTAAAGAAGATCGATATAAAGTAGGCAAGGTGATTTGTATCGGAAGCTCGACGGGCGGCACTGAAGCCTTGAAAGAAGTTCTTCGGTACATGCCTAAAAACTGCCCTCCGATTCTTATGGCGCAACATATCCCAGCGGCCTTTAGTGGCACCTTTGCTAGTCGATTAAACGATACGATGCCCATTGAAGTTTGTGAGGCGAAAGCAGGTATGCCGCTTAAAGCGGGGTGTGCTTATTTAGCACCTGGTGACCGTCATCTGCGCTTAGCTAAACGCGATAAAAAGCTCGTTACAGCGCTCTTAGATGGTGAAAAAGTAAACGGACATATTCCATCGGTTGAAGTCTTATTTGATTCAGCAACGGCCGAACTTGGTAAGTACTGTGTTGGCGCAATGTTGACGGGAATGGGGGCTGATGGAGCCACCGGCATGTTAAGAATGCGACAAGCAAAAGGGCATACAATTGCACAAGATGAGGCAAGTAGCGTGGTGTGGGGAATGCCCGGCGCAGCAGTTAAACTGAATGCTGCAGTAGAAGTGCTGCCCATACAGCGGATTGGGCCGGAATTACTTAATGCATGCAAAAGTACATAATTGCTCATTAGTTCTCAAATTAATTACGCGAGTTTCGCAATCTTTACTACGCTATGTGCGGTAATACCAACACTGAAAAAACGAGGGCAGTATGTCGGTGAATGTGAGCTACCAAGGTAGTGACCAAACCTTAAAAATCGCAATAGATGGCAGATTTGATTTCAGTCATCACGCAGCTTTTAGAGAGGCATATGAGAGCGCTGAAACACAAATTTCATCTTACGAAATTGATCTCAGCGAAACCTCTTATTTAGATAGTTCGGCCTTAGGAATGTTGTTGCTACTTCGTGATCATGCTGGTGGTGCGGATGCGAAAATCGCAATAAATCATTGCAATGATGATGTAAAAAAAATCCTTAAAATTTCCAATTTTGAGCAGCTGTTTTCTATCACTTAATATATCTATGCGCCGATAAACACTTGTCGGCATGATCTTTGTATCGTTGATTGCATAATTAATTATTAAATAACGTTGTTCGTTAAAAATTATGCAGCAATTGTCATTACTTCCAGTGTCCGGTGCACCGAACTCAGAGTTAATTGAGACGGGAGCAGCGACGGTTAAAGCCCAGAATGGCTCGTCTGAGGCCTTCGGTAAGGTTTTTAATAAAGCTCAAACTAAGGTAGAAAAATCAGAACCCTTAGGCGCACATTCCGGCGATCAAACAGTATTGTCTAATTCAATATCGCATTCGGCAAGTCCTCAAGCTCACGATGAAAGTGGCAATCCGTTACCGCCAAAAGACGGAG
>NZ_LWGF01000726.1:0-389 GCF_001635355.1 Oleiphilus sp. HI0125 | reverse complement strand
TTTTTATTCTTCAAAATAATAATTACTTATAGCTTTATAATCGAATGTTTTATCAAGGGATGAAAAAATGAAGCTACAGCAGTTGAGATATATTTGGGAAGTTGCCCATCATGATCTAAATGTCTCGGCAACAGCGCAGAGTTTATTTACGTCACAACCAGGGATTAGTAAGCAGATTCGTTTGCTTGAGGATGAATTGGGCGTAGAGGTATTTTCAAGAAGCGGTAAGCACCTAACGCGAATAACGCCGGCCGGCGAGAAAATTTTGGCGGTTGCGGGTGATATTTTGTCGCATGTTGAAAATATAAAGAAGATTGCAAACGAATTTAACGACAACCGCACAGGTGAGTTAACCGTTGCGACGACTCATACTCAGGCTAGATACGTAT
>NZ_LWGF01000725.1:0-2479 GCF_001635355.1 Oleiphilus sp. HI0125 | reverse complement strand
TCGTTGTCAGGCTGGCGAAGCTCAAAGAGCCATCATTAAATTCTTTTAGCCATGGCGTGAATGGTGATTGAAGTTCGGTCTCCGAGAACCTACCAAAAGCCTTGCCTGCTCTGAATTGGAACAGCTTTTTGTATTGACTAAAAAGAGCTTGATGGTCTGCGTTAGCGTCTTTGGTTTCTGTGCCAGTTAGGATTTTTGCTGGTTGGTCGTCTTGCCATCGAGTAAGGCGATGGAAAACTAAGTGTCTGATTGCCATGAGGTAAGTACTAAAAAATTAAAGGAATGAAGGTGTAGTATTTTGGCGAATACTACACCTTTTTCAGTTTAAATCGACTTAATTGCGTCAACAATTTGTGATTCAGTTTCAGCGCTTAAAGTGAGGTCAGTATTTGACTGTGCTTCGCCCGCGTAGATAACAATTGCACTCGCAGCTTTAATGGCTGTTGCAGCCTCGTTCAAGCTTTCTTGGCTAGTGAATTGAGATGCGCTCAAAGTGATAGATGTAAGACCTTGATCGAACAGCTTACGTTCAGTCGCTTGAACCAATTGTTCGGCAAGCTCTCCTGTGCACGCAATGATCTTACCTTCGTGACCAAAGCGCTTGCTACGTTCCTGGGCGGTCACTTCAGTCCATTCTTGGGTGTCTGAACGTTCAGACTTGCTGACAATCATGCCCGCGCCAATCGTAACGTTGGTTAGACGGTCGATAATAATAAACGCACCGGTCGCCTTATTTTGATCATAAGGATCGAATGTCACCGCTTGATTAAGAGTCAGCTCACACAAAGAAATGCTATTTAATGCCAAGTTGTCGGCATCATTTTTCTCAAGCGTGTTAACGTCAACGGTGTGAATGATATTGTTGACCGAACCTGAGCTAAGCGTAGAGCCAAGCTTGATATCGATAAGCTTGCCAGGTTGAAGCTCCGCTTCGTTCATCCAAACGATGTTAGCCGTAAAGCTTTGACCTACGGAAGGTAAGTTGCTTGGCTTAACTAGCATATCTCCGCGAGATACGTCGATCTCATCGTTTAGAGTGATGGTGATTGCTTGACCAGCAAATGCATTTTCATGCTCGCCTTCATACGTGACAATCGATTTAACCGTGCTCTTCTTGCCAGATGGCAGGGCCATCAGTTCATCACCTTTGTTAACTTCACCAGAAGCCACAGTTCCGCAGAAACCACGGAAATTAAGGTTTGGACGGTTCACGTATTGAACGGGTAGGCGGAAGTCTTGAAAGTTTCTGTCTTCAGCCACCTGAACGTTTTCTAGAATGTCCATCAAAGGGGCGTCAGTGAACCAAGGAGTCAGTTCGCTATTAGAAACCACGTTCGTACCTTTCAACGCTGAAAGTGGAACAAAGCGGATGTCTTTGAGTTGTAGGTCAGACGCGAATTCAAGGTAATCAGCTTTGATTTCGTTGTAACGCTCTTCGCTATAGTCAACGAGGTCCATTTTGTTGATCGCAACGACTACGTGCTTAATACCTAAAAGAGAGGCAATAAAGCTATGACGGCGCGTTTGCGTCAGAACGCCATGACGTGCATCGATCAAGATAATAGCTAAGTCAGCCGTTGATGCACCTGTCGCCATGTTACGTGTGTATTGCTCGTGCCCAGGTGTGTCCGCGATGATAAATTTGCGTTTCGCTGTTGAGAAGTAACGGTACGCAACATCGATCGTGATGCCTTGCTCACGCTCAGCTTGTAGGCCATCTACAAGAAGTGCAAGGTCAATTTCACCCTCGTTGGTACCGCTCTTAACGCTGTCTTTTTTAATCGCTTCCAAATGATCTTCATAAATCATGTGAGAGTCGTGAAGTAGGCGGCCGATCAGTGTGCTTTTACCGTCGTCAACGCTACCACAGGTCAAAAGTCGCAAGAGCTCTTTTTGCTCATGCTGCTTCAGATATTCATTAATGTCTTCACTAATTAGTTCAGATTGGTGTGACATGATTATTCTCTTTGTTTGCCTGTAATCAGGCGTGCTACGTAATAAAATTATGTTGTTGCGTGTATGGTTCGCTCGCTAAAAACTATTAGAAATAGCCTTCGCGTTTTTTCTGCTCCATGGAGCCTGACGAATCATGGTCTATCACGCGGCCTTGACGCTCAGAGCTGGTGGTTAACAGCATCTCTTGAATGATATCTGGCAAAGTTTTCGCTTCAGACTCGACTGCGCCGGTTAGCGGGTAGCAGCCTAGCGTTCTAAATCGCACTGATTTCATCTCAGGGACTTCACCTTCTCTTAAGGGCATACGCTCATCGTCGACCATGATCAGTGTGCCGTCACGTTCAACAACAGGGCGCTTCTCTGAGAAGTAGAGTGGCACGATATCGATGTCTTCTAGGTGGATGTATTGCCAAATATCGAGCTCAGTCCAGTTTGAAAGTGGGAAAACACGAATGCTTTCGCCTTTATTAACTTTGCCGTTGTAGATATTCCAAAGTTCAGGACGCTGGTTCTTTGGATCCCA
>NZ_LWGF01000724.1:0-32021 GCF_001635355.1 Oleiphilus sp. HI0125 | reverse complement strand
GTGTTGCGTAAATTCCATAAGTGGGATTTACCTTTGCTCGTATTTTAGAAAGGTGATTGTTTTGAGTGCTAATCCCGCCCTGGGACAAAAAGTAACAAACTCTAGCGATCAGAAGTTCCATGCTTATGTCTCTCAAGGCGTGCGTGAAGGTGCTCTGATTCTTACCGTTGCTTTATGTGCTTTCTTGTTAATGGCGCTAGGTTCTCATAGCGCAAACGATCCCGGTTGGACGAGCACCGGTACGCAATCGGTTCCACTCAATTACGGCGGCCGTGCAGGTGCATGGCTGTCAGATATCTTGCTGTATTTCTTCGGTTATGTAGCTTATTTATTCCCAGTTTTGATCGGCTTTAGAGCTTGCTTAATTTTTAAGTATCGAAAAGAGGTTCGCGAGACCTACTGGCCGTTAGTGAGTATTCGAGTCATTGGCTTTGTTGTGACTATGCTGGGAGCGACGGGCATATTGGCTATGTACAGTATCTCGGGGCTTGATGATCACGCTGGCGGAATTTTGGGATATGAGTTTGCGGCTCTGATGCTGCAAACGTTTAATCCTTTGGGCGGCACTTTATTGTTGGTATCAATGCTGCTGTTTGGTTTGACTGTATTTACGGGTATTTCTTGGTTGGGGCTAATGGACCGTACCGGAGCCTTTACGATTGCCTGTGGTCGAGTCATTGGAAGAGGCTTAAATCGAGTCTATAGCTTTATCAAAAATTATTTAGATGTTAGGCGTGATCTGCGTGCTCAGCGAAAGTTAGAGCAGGATATTATCCGCAGACAACAAGAGCGCGAAGCCAAACACGAGGCCTTGAAAGAACCGGTTAAGACATTGTCTGAGTCGAAGGCGAGCGTCGAGAAAGTGAAAGAGAAAAGTGCTCCTGCGCTTAAAAAGGTCTTAGGTTTAGCTAAGAAAGCACCGACAGAGACTGAAACTCAGGAAAAAGTCGAACCAAAAGTTTCGCCAAGCACTGATACCGTTGTGATTCAGCAAAAGAAAAAGTCTGCGGCTGAGGCAGAATCAGATGGTAAGTCTATTAAAATTTCTCCGTTTGTTAAGAAGAGCAAACAAGGCAAGCGCCTCGAAGAAGAGCAACAGGGTAGTTTGTTTATTGGACAAGAGTCTGCTTTACCCTCATTAACGCTTTTAGACCCTCCTGAGAAAAACAAAAAGGTAGGGTATTCGCCCGCAGACCTTGAAAGCATGTCGCGCTTGCTTGAAGTGAAACTAGCTGATTTTGGGGTGAGTGCAGAGGTTGTCGAAGTTAACCCCGGCCCTGTAATTACGCGTTTTGAAGTTCAACCCGCGCCTGGCGTGAAGGTGAGTAAGATTAGTAATCTTGCGAAAGACCTTGCGCGTTCATTGGCAGTAATGAGTGTTCGTGTTGTCGAGGTTATACCTGGGAAGTCAGTGATCGGGATTGAGATACCGAACGAGCATCGTGAGATCGTTCGATTTAGTGAAGTATTGAGTTCTAAAGATTACGATGATGCCGCGTCTCCGCTAAGTTTAGGGCTAGGCAACGATATTGCGGGTGACCCTGTTGTTGCAGACCTTGCTAAGATGCCACATTTACTTGTTGCAGGTACAACCGGTTCAGGTAAATCAGTTGGTGTAAACAGTATGATTTTGAGCATGCTATTTAAGTCTTCGCCTGATGAAGTGCGTTTCATTATGGTCGATCCAAAGATGTTGGAGCTTTCTGTCTACGATGGGATCCCGCATCTCTTAACGCCTGTTGTAACAGACATGAAAGAGGCGGCAAACGCCTTGCGTTGGTGTGTTGCTGAGATGGAGCGTCGTTATAAATTGATGGCATCTCTTGGTGTTCGAAATATCGCTGGCTATAACCGCAAGGTGAAAGCTGCAGCTGAGGCAGGTGAACCAATCCTCGACCCTCTATGGCAGCCAGATGAACATCTACTAAATGAAGAGCAGCATCACCCAGAGTTAACAAACTTGCCCTTTATTGTTGTCGTGATTGACGAGTTTGCTGACATGATGATGATTGTCGGTAAAAAGGTTGAAGAACTCATTGCCCGTATCGCGCAAAAAGCGCGTGCAGCAGGGATACACTTGATTCTGGCGACGCAACGTCCATCGGTTGATGTGATCACAGGCTTAATTAAAGCCAACGTTCCGACTCGTATTTCTTTCCAAGTTTCGTCAAAAATAGATTCAAGAACGGTTCTCGATCAAGGTGGAGCAGAGCAGTTGCTGGGTCATGGTGACATGCTATATATGCCGCCGGGCACAAGTGTTCCAGTTCGGGTACACGGCGCATTCGTTGATGATCACGAGGTGCATAAGGTAGTTGATGATTGGAAACAGCGTGGCCAGCCTAATTATCTAGAGGAAGTCCTCTCTGGCGGAGAATCAAGTGACCCGATCGCTGCAGCCTTCGCTGAAGACTCTGGCGCAAGTGAACAAGATGCTTTGTTTGATGAGGCTGTTGCCTTTGTTACGACAACACGACGTGTGTCAATTTCATCAGTTCAGCGTAAGCTGAAAATTGGTTACAATCGTGCGGCAAACTTGGTCGAAGCGATGGAACAAGCCGGTGTCGTAAGTGAGGCGGGTCACAACGGCAGTCGTGAAGTTCTAGCTCCGCCACCACCTGAAGCATAAACTGTTTATTGGCTAACAAAGCCTTAAGTTTTTCCATTTCCTCCTGTGGTATGCTCTTTTCTTTTTTTTGGAGAGCATACCTTGCTGAAATCCCTCTCTTTACGGTTTTCTCTCGTAACGATTTTAATCATTGCCTCTTTTGATCTGTTTTCAAAAACACGCACAGACGCAGATGAATTGTCTGCATTGCTATCTGAATCGGCGGATATTCAGGGGGCATTTATCCAATTTGTCGTTGATGGCAGAGGTACACGTGTTCAAGAAACACGGGGTGAATTTAAGGCTAAGAAGCCAGATCTGTTTTATTGGGAAACAAAAGCGCCATTAGCTCAGAAAATATATGTATATCAGGGTGAAGTAACTGTCTACGATCCCGATCTAGAACAGGCAAGTGTTCAGCTGCTTGGCGATGATCTCTCTGCCACGCCAGCTATGTTATTCAACGGTGATGCTGCATTAATCGCAAATAACTTCATTGTCGAGAAACGCGATGGTGAGGGTGACGAAGCACAGTTTCTTTTGTTTCCCTCTAGTGAAGGGAGTCTCTTTGAAGTGCTTCGTGTTCGTTTTAAAGGTACAACCCTTTCTGACTTAAGAATTACTGATTCATTGGGTCAAGATACGACCGTGAGCTTTATCTCTACATTCGTGAATTCAGGACTGACAGAGAAAGATTTTAAACCTGATCTTCCTGAAGGTACTGATGTGATTCGTCAGGGTGAGTAATACATGTCTGACTTATTCGAACAGACTAGTGCGTATAAACCTCTCGCTGAGCGTTTGCGGCCAAAGAATATCGATGAGTATTTAGGGCAGGAGCACTTACTCGGGCCCGGCGCTCCATTGCGTAAAGCAATTGATATGCATGTGTTGCATTCGATGATTTTATGGGGGCCGCCAGGGGTTGGTAAAACAAGTTTTGCACGGTTACTCGCAACACATTTCGATGTGAATTTTCTCGCGATATCTGCGGTCTTGGGTGGAGTGAAAGAAATTCGCGCGGCCGTTGATAACGCAAAAGCAGTGATGTCAGCGAACCAGCAGCCGACTTTGTTATTTGTTGATGAAGTTCACCGCTTCAACAAAGCGCAGCAAGATGCGTTTTTGCCTTACATTGAAGACGGAACGTTTATCTTTGTCGGCGCAACCACCGAGAACCCCTCTTTTGAATTAAATAATGCTTTGTTATCACGTGCCAGAGTCTACGTGTTAAATGCTTTAGATGAGTCTTCACTCAATATGCTTATTGATAAGGCTTTGACTCATCCAGAAGGATACGAAGGGCAGAATGTTGTATTTTCTGAAGATTTGCGACTGGCTCTCCTGAAGTCTGCACATGGGGATGCCAGAACATTACTGAATTTCCTAGAGCTTGCGATTGATCTTGCGGAGCATTCGGGCGACGCATTGGTTATCTCTGAAGATACGCTTGCTGCTGTGATGCAAACGAGCCTTAAGCGCTTTGATAAGGGCGGTGACGTTTTTTATGAGCAGATTTCTGCATTACATAAGTCTGTTAGAGGATCGGATCCAGACGCGTCTCTGTATTGGTTACAGTCGATGTTGCAAGGTGGCTGTGACCCATTTTATGTCGCTCGCCGAGTAGTTCGTATGGCTAGCGAAGATATCGGTAATGCGGATCCGAGAGCCTTAACGCTCGCACTGAATGCGTGGGAGGCGCTCGAACGATTGGGTCAGGCTGAAGGCGAACTCAGTTTGGCGCAGGCGGTCGTGTATCTTGCGGTCGCGCCGAAGAGTAACGCTGTTTATACGGCCTATAAGGCGAGTCGTTCCTTCGTGCAGAGTGATGTGTATCGTGATGTTCCGATGCATTTACGTAACGCACCAACTAAGTTGATGGCGGAACAGGGAATGGGAGAGGGATATCGCTATGCGCATGATGAACCTTTTGCCTTTGCTGCAGGGGAGTCTTATTTTCCGGAGGAGATTGATGGTACTTGTTTTTATGAACCGGTTGAGCGAGGTTTGGAAATTAAGATTTCGGAGCGTGTGAAAGCTCTGAGAGAAGCCAATAAGACATCAAATAACCAGCGATATTCCTCCGATTAAGGTGGTGCTGCGTCTGATGTATCGACACACGCACATTTTTCATTTCATTACTTCAGTATACTTTTTCCGTTTTTGTTCTAGGAGATTGGTCGCTTCATGAAGCGCTTAGTAGTTGTTTTTTTAGCATTTAGTTCCTTAGTCGTTTCCGATGTTCATGCAGCGCGCGGCGATTATCCTTATTACGGCGGTGTAGAGCTGTTTGCAACGAGCTCGGAGTTAGTGAGTGCAGATGATCTAGACAACACAGTTGCATTTTTTGTCGAAGAAGAAGGTTTGGGTACTCTGGAGAATCAGCGCCGAATCACTTTTGAAGACGCGGGTCATGGTAAGCGCATATACATGGGTGTTTCACCTCATGTCGATTGGGACTGGGAGTGGGGTTATATCGACTTTGGTAAGACACACGGTGGCTATCAAGGTGATTCTTCATCAACGTCTTTAGATATGCGCATGGATGTAAAATCTGAGGGTTGGTTTTTACATGTTCAATATTCACCTCAAATTGCTGACAAGTGGGAAGCTAATATAAAGCTTGGCGTTTTACGCTGGGATGGTGAACGCTATAGCCGCCTCGTGACTGAAAATAATCTTCCTTTTGAAAAGTTCGAAACGGTCGCAGGTATCGATCAGTATTATGGCGTTGGCGTTATGTATGAGTTGAACGAACGCTGGAAACTGCGTGGCGATATTAACCGTTACACGTTTGGAGACGACCTAATAGACACCGTCGGCATCACTGCGCAATTTTGGTTTAGTGGTCGCCTAATCAATAACATCTTCGATTACTAATTCTAGTGATCGAACTCTCAAGCGCTAACTGATTGTTGGCGCTTGAAATTCAAAACCTTGCTTTTCTAACAACTTCGAGAAGTGAATTAACTGATTTTCGCTATGATGTGATGCTGCGATTGACACACCAATCGGCAGGCCGTATTTCTCGTCGATTCCTGATGGCAAACTCATCACTGGATTGCCCAACAAGTTATAAAACATCACAAAACCAAAGCAATAATCTGTGTAGTTATAACTCTGGCCATCGAATTCTATATTGTTGTGTTTGTGATTGTGCTCGAACGCTGGACCTATGCTGGTTGGCGATAAGATAAAGTCGTAATCATTAAAGTAGCGAGAAAACTCAGCAATGCATTCTTTTTGCTCCAGCAAGGCTTTTGAATACTCTCGGAAGTTCATGCTTAGGCCTTTTTTAAGCTCTTGTTTGGCATCAAAGCTAGATTTCTTAAGATCTTTTCCGAATTTAAATTGAAGGATCTTTCTTACTGGCCATGCAAAGTCTTGGGAACAAACGAAACCAAATAACTTGACCCAGGTCTTCAGCGTTTTGTCGGCTAATTGCTCATCAATGCGAATTTTGCTTACTTGCGCGCCTTGATCTTCTAAGCATTTTACGACACGCTGAAGCCCTCGCTGAGTAGGGGCGGAGCATTGAACTCCAGCCAATTCATCGTAATAAGCGATTTTATAATTCGCGAGCTTGTTGTGAATCGGTGTGGATGTCTGAATGTCTAGGTATTGTTGGTATTCAGGTAAGGGTTGATAACAGACCTTATAAATTTGCTCAATGTCGCTAGCGCTTCGCGCCAGAGGGCCGGTGCTGTTTAGCGCTGTAAAACCGGTTCCTCTGTTTGGTAGAGGTGGAACATGGCCATCATGTATATGTCCATTGGTAGTCGGCTTTAAGCCAAACAATCCGCATAAGTTAGCTGGGTTTCGAATAGAACCGCCAATATCGCTGCCAATTTCTGCATAACTCAATTGGGCTGCAAGTGCAGCGGCACCACCTCCTGTGCTTCCACCGGGAGTTCTACGAAGATCGTAGGGATTGTTTGCAGTCGGGTAGAGCGGACCAAAGGTCTGACAATCTGATAGAAGCATTGGGACATTGGTTTTACCTAAGATGATCGCTCCAGCATTTTCTAATCGCTGAGCAAGTACTGAGTTGATGTCAGGCGCATAAGATTTCAGTGGCGGGAAGTTGATCGTACAGGGTGAATTTCGATATACGAACGATTCCTTAATCGTGACCGGTACGCCATACAAAGGTAGATTTGATGGGTCTTCATTCACTAATACCTTTGCTCTTGCAGACGCTTGCTCGCGAAAATCGTGAACGATCGCGTTTAACTTTGGGTTCAAAGCGTCTATGCGTGTATGGGCCCGATCTAGCGTCTCGATAATCTGTTCAGGCTTGGTTTTGTGCTCTGCACTTAGTTCATGGATTTTGTACATCATAAAGCTCGATGAAAGGTCATAGAGGCGTAATTACCAAGGAATGCGTTTTATTAGGATGTCTTTAAACATCACCCAATCGCCAATGAAGCTGTAAAGAGGGTATTTAAAGGTTGCAGGTTTGTTTTTCTCAAAGAAAAAGTGCCCAACCCAAGCAAAGCCATATCCGATAAGTGGGAGTAAAATTAACGCGCTCCAAGCACTATTTAAAATGATCCATGCTAAGGTAAGGATAACTAAGCTGCTTCCAACAAAATGCAGGCGCCGGCAGGTTTGGTTGGCATGTTCAGATAAATAGTAAGGGTAAAACTCTGAGAAGCTCGCAAATGATTCTGTTTTATTATCCATGAGGCTACCATTGTTGTTTTTTTAATTACGGGGTATACGCGTTTTATATTACTGCTAGATCTCAATGATCGCTAGCACTACAGGTTGATCGTTAAGAACTTAAACCTCAGATCTGCTTTTGATTCTCGCTTACTGATAGTGGTGATTAAGAGTTCAATCTTGGAGATTTATATCTGGAGGCGAGTGATGAACTTGGTATGATGTTTTCAATACAATATCAATAAGAAGACTTTCGATGGAACAGACTAGAAAAAGACCTTTGGAAGGCGTCCGAGTTGTCGAGATGGGACAATTGTTAGCGGGGCCATTTACCACGTCAATCTTAGGATATTTTGGGGCAGAAGTAATCAAGATCGAACCGCCCGAGAAAGGTGATCCGATTCGGGGATGGCGACTCACTGAAAATGGCACATCTTATTGGTGGTACAGCATCGGCCGTAATAAGAAGTCTGTGACTTTAGATCTCAAGTCAGACAAGGGTCGGGAGATCGCGGGCAAGCTTATTGAAAAAGCAGATGTTTTGGTCGAAAACTTTAGACCGGGCACGATGGAAAAGTGGGGCTTAGGTCCAGAACTTCTTCGCGAGAAAAATCCTAGTTTAATCTATACACGAATATCGGGTTACGGTCAGGATGGACCGTATGCAAACAAGCCTGGTTTCGCTTCTGTTTGTGAAGGCTTTGGCGGGTTTCGCCATGTGAATGGTTTTGAGAACGAAGCTCCTGTCAGACCAAATCTAAGTATTGGTGATACTTTAGCTGCCATTCACGCGGCCCTCGGGATTGCAATGGCAATTATTGAACGACATAACAATACCGACGGTCTCGGGCAAATTGTTGATGTCGCACTTTATGAGGCGGTATTTAATTTGATGGAGGGTGTAGTGCCCGAATACTCAGGGTGTAGTGCGATTCGTGAACCCTCAGGAACAACCGTGACAGGTATTGTCCCTACGAATACTTATCGTTGCGCAGATAAGAAATACGTGATTATTGGCGGCAACGGCGATTCTATCTACAAACGTTTAATGCATGCTGTAGACCGAGTAGATCTGGCGGAGCATGAGGAAATGCAAACTAATGCCGGTCGGGTTGTTCATCAAGACACCATTGATCAAGCGATAGGGCAGTGGTGTTTGGCGCACTCTTCAAGAGAGATTATTGATATTCTTGAGGCTGAACGCGTGCCCGTTGGGCCAATTTATAACGCCCAAGACATGTTTGAAGATCCACATTATCAAGCGCGTGGCTTGTTCGAGAAAGTTGAAATAAACGGGAGAGAGCTAGAGATTCCGGCCATTGTTCCAAAGCTTAAATCAACGCCAGGTAAAACCGATTGGCCTGGAGCAACGCTGGGCGAACACACAGAAAGCGTGTTGGCTGAGCTTTTAGACTTAGATCAAGCTGGGTTCGCTCAGTTAAAAGAGGAAGGCGTGATCTAATCTTTCCTCCCTCTATTTTCATTGAGCTTAACTTGCTTTGCTCGATAGTACATACATCTCGTCGGCCCAAACAATAGGCTCTTTATTACTGCACCAACCTTCATAATGAGTGCTGTAAGTTTGGTCGACGACATGACGTTTAAGCTTAAGTGTAGGTGTAAAGAAACCGCAGTCTTCAGCCCATGGCTCGGGAAACACGATCATATGAGATATTTTTTCATGGCCATCTAAGCTTGCGTTCACTTCTTTGAGTGTTTGCGCCAAGTTGCTTGTAATATCTTCTTCAGACACATCAGCAGCAGATTCACTTAGATTGATAAGCGCGATTGGTTGTGTCAGACCAAAACCCGTGACCATGACTTGACCGATATTCGTGTTTGCTCCCATTTTATGCTCGATGGGAACAGGCAGAACAAATTTACCTTTGGCCGTTTTAAATGTGTCTTTAACGCGACCCGTAATGATCAATCGTCCTTCATTATCTAAGCGTCCTGTATCGCCAGTTCGATACCAGCCTTCAGGTGATAAGACCTCCGCGGTTTTTTGAGGAGATTTATAGTATCCCTTCATCACCCATGGAGCTTTGATTAGGACTTCTTCGGTTTCTTCATCAATCAATATTTCAACACCATGAAGCGGTCTTCCGACAGAACCGGGGGTAATGTCATCTAAGGTGTTATAGGTGACACCGCCACATAGTTCTGTCGCGCCATAAACTTCTTGGATATTAATGTCGAGTTGTCCGTACCAACGCAGAAGTGCAGCAGATAAGGGCGCGGCGCCCGATACCGCTGACTGCACCGAGCTCAATCCCAAGCCCTTTTTGATTTTGTGCTTAATAAACCGTCCGACTAGCGGAATTTTAAGGAGTTTCTGTAGTTTCTGTTCAGGAAGCTTAGACAGAATACCTTGTTGAATTTTTACCCAAATACGCGGTACTGCAAAAAACTGTGTCGGTTGTACCGACTGTAAATTTGCTGCAAAGCGATCTAGAGACTCACTAAACGAGACTTCAGAACCTGCAACGATTGGACTGACCTCTGACACGACGCGTTCGGCGATATGGTTTAGTGGTAAATAGGACAAAACACGCTCGGAAACTCCTTGATACACACCATAAGCAGGTTTAGCACGTTCGTGTTTCATCACTTGATTCGCACAAGCGTAATCCAGCATCACACCTTTTGGGGTGCCTGTCGTACCGGAGGTATATATGATGGTAAAGATTTCATCTGCAAGAGGCTGATGAGGGTCCGTACAGGGAGCGAAGTCTAATATGTCATCCCATTTATAGTTACAGCCATCTAAAGGACTATTACCTTCAAAGTGAGGGAAGGCAATTGTAGTAATGCTACTGTTAACGCCATGACGCTGCTCTTCCCAGTTTTCGAGTTTGCCGACAAACAATGCTTTTATATCGCTTAGCTGAACGACCTCGTCTAAATCCTTTGCTGACAAGGTCGGATAGAAGGGAACAGATACATATCCACCCATCATGATCGCGATGTCTGCGACAATCCATGCAAAGCAGTTTTTAGACAGCAAACCAATATGATCACCAGGCTGTAAACCCATGGACCGCAGAGCTGTCACGGTACGGGCTGCCATGCGATAGACTTCACCCCAACTGAATTCATGCCAGTGTTCGCCATAAGCTTGGCGTAGATACGTTTTTTGAGGATGCAGTTTGGCTCGTTCGTAGAAAATTTCTAAAAAGCTAGAAGCATTTCGAATGCGGTCATTTTCGATAACGGATACTTTGACTGGCGGAAGATTGCTCGTAGCGATGCTTTGATCGCCATGCACAGAAATATCAATACTAGGTGTCGCTGACATGATGCTTTCCTATGGCTTATTTGTGTTTATTGGCAGCCGATTAGAGACAACATCAAAATGTCTCATACAAGGCATCAGTTGTTTGATGCCTTGCTATTCTTTTAGAGTTTATTCGACAAAAAGGTCTTTCATCAAGGGCTTCGTGTTTTCGTCTGAATAACGGTATTGGTCGAAATCAGTGACACCGCTATTTCTAAGAACTGATTCATCGATTAACAACTCACCTGTTATCGATAGGTTCTCCGAACGAACGACCTCATATGCCGCATCAGCCATGATGGCTGGAATACGACCTTTTTCGAGGATACTTTTACCGCCCCCTTCGAATTCTACCGCAGCCGTTGCAATAACCGTTTGAGGCCACAATGAGTTTACAGCGATGCCATAACGACGATACTCCTGTGCCAAGCTAAGCGTCAGCATCGACATTCCATACTTTGTGATCGTATATGGTCCGTAATGTGCGAACCATTTTGGATCTAAATTCAATGGCGGAGACAAACTCAAGATATGCCCATGCTCTGATTTCTTCAGAAACGGAAGAGCTGCTTTGGACAATGACAAAACAGCACGCGTGTTAATTTGATGCATCAAATCAAAACGCTTCATAGGAAGGTTTTCGGAGTTTGTAAGTTTAATGGCGCCTGCATTGTTAATAACAACATCAATACCACCGAAGTGCGCGGCAGCGCTTTCGACCGCAGCTACAACAGCTTCATCGTCACGCACATCGACCTGTATTGGGAGCGCTTGTCCACCGGCCTGAATAACTTCCTCTGCAACCGTATGTATCGTGCCGGGGAGTTTCGGGTGGGGATCTGCAGACTTTGCCGCGATCACTATATTAGCGCCATCTTGGGCAAACCTAAGCGCCATTTCGCGCCCAATGCCTCGGCTTGCGCCGCTTATAAATATAACTTTATCTTTTAATGTGCTCATTGTGTTTACTTATACTTCGCTCGATTCAACTTCAACAAGTAATTGGCGCAGCTTGACCTGATCGCCTTCGGTGACAAGCACGGACTGAACCGTACCATCAACATCAGCTTTTAGCGGATGCTCCATTTTCATTGCTTCTAGGATAACAAGAGTGTCGCCTTTGCTGACAGCTTGACCTGCTTCGGCAAACACTTTGATGATTGCACCATCCATACTTGCTTGAATTTGGCCATTGCCTGCTGCGCCCGCGGCATCTTTAGCGACGTGCGTTGTATCTTTAAACTGGAAGTCTTCACTGTCAATGCGCAAGAAAATGTCATCGCCACTCACGAGCTTCTGACACGTCTGTCGAATGCCATCTTGCTCGATGACAATTTTTTCTGAATCGCAGCTGATCAGTTTTATGCTGCTTGTCTCTTCACTATCTGCTTGCTTGATCGTATATAGATTATCGTTCTCTTGAACTTGAAGCTTAAGTTCTTTGTCTTGGAACTGTAAGGTGTAAGGCCACTCGCTAGCAGCGCTGTTGCTCCAACCTAGTAGCATTGAAGAAACGGTATTTTTGGTTTGTTTGCTCTTATGAAGGCAAATACAGGCAAGTGCTGTTGCAAGTGGGTTGCTTGCTTGCTCTTCCATGCTTGGATCGGCATTGAAGTCTTGCTCAATGAAAGCTGTTGTTGCTTCGCCATCAATAAAGCGCGAATGCTGCAATACTTCTGATAAGAAATGCGTATTGACGTTCACGCCAAACAGTACGGTTTCTTTGAGTAACTTGATTAAGCGGCGACGCGCTTCCTCACGATTGCTGCCGTAAGCAATCAGTTTGGCTAGCATTGGGTCATAGAACGGAGACACTTCTTGGCCTTCAAGAATCCCTGCATCTGTTCTAGTTCCCATCGCATTGCTGACGCTCCAACGTTGGATTTTTCCTGTCTGCGGCAGAAATTGATTGCGCGGGTCTTCTGCATATAAACGCACTTCAATCGCGTGGCCGGTTAACGTGATCTCGTCTTGCGTTAACGGAAGTACAGCGCCCGCCGCGACGTTAATTTGCCATTCAACTAAATCTGTTCCCGTGATTAATTCAGTAACAGGGTGCTCAACTTGTAAGCGCGTGTTCATTTCAAGGAAGTAGAAGTTTTTCTCTGCGTCGACCAGGAACTCAACTGTACCTGCACCCACATAGTTACATGCTTTTGCAGCTTGCACAGCGGCTTCACCCATGCGCTTGCGAAGCTCTGGATCAACGAACGGTGAGGGGGCTTCTTCCACGACTTTTTGGTGGCGGCGTTGAATCGAACAATCACGTTCACCCAAGTACACGGCATTGCCATGTTGATCGGCAAACACTTGGATCTCGATATGGCGTGGGCTAATGACCGCGCGTTCAAGAATAAGCTCGCCACTGCCAAACGCATGTTCTGCTTCTGATTTGGCGGTGTTGATTTGTGATTCGAGCTCGCTCTCTTCATGAACCAGGCGCATCCCGCGGCCGCCACCACCTGCTGAGGCTTTGACCATTAACGGAAAACCAATACGCTTGGCTTCGCTTAGAAGAGTGTCTAGGTTTTGATCGCTACCTTCATACCCAGGAATACACGGAACGCCTGCTTCAATCATTGCGATTTTAGAAAGACGTTTGCTGCCCATCAATTCGATGGCAGGAGCTGGTGGTCCAATAAATACGATGCCTGCATCAGCACAAGCTTGAGAAAAGTCACAGTTCTCAGACAAGAAACCATAACCGGGATGAACAGCTCCTGCGCCTGTGCGTTTCGCCGCATCCACGATTTTGTCAGCGACTAAATAAGATTCTCCAACAGACGCTGGACCAATACATACCGCCTCATCAGCCGCGAGGACATGTGGTGCGCCACTATCGGCCTCACTGTAGACCGCTACAGTTTCAAACCCTAAATCTTTTGCAGTGCGTATGACCCTTACTGCGATTTCGCCACGATTAGCGATCAGTATTTTGTTAAACATTTTTCTTATCTTCTCCAATACGCTTGTCGTTATTCTGCCCAACTGGCTTTTCGTTTCTGGATGAACGCCATGGTTCCTTCTTGTCCTTCGGCGCCTTGCACGGCTGACGCAAAATTTTTCGCTGCGCCATCAAGTAAGGATTCAAGAGGTTGGTGTCCGACGCTTAAGATCAGTTCTTTAGTTGTTCGATTCGCTTGTGGCGCACAATTTTTAACTTGAGAAAGAGCAGTCTCAAGCGCCGTTTCTAAGGCTTCGTTTGAATCTAAACATTCATGAACAATGCCTAATTCTTTTGCTTCAGTACCTTTAAAACGCGCACCAAATAATGATAAGCGTCTTGCTTGTGTTAAGCCTATGCGTGTCACAACAAAAGGTGCTATTTGCGCTGGTGGTATACCCAAGCTTGTCTCTGGCAAGCCAAACTGCGTGCTATCAAGGCACAACGCAAGGTCAGAGATGCATACTAAGCCAAAGCCACCGCCTAGTACTGCGCCTTCAGCCACAACAATCAAGACTTGCGGGATTTGGTTGACAAAGGTAATCATGCGCCCAAATTCTCTGTTTAATGCGTAGAAAGGGTCTTCATCACCTTCAGCTTTTTGCCCTAGCGCTGCACGTGCATTTGCCATGTCTTTGATGTCGCCACCAGCGCAGAAATGACCCTCTGCGCCGCGCATGACCACAACGCGAATATTTTGTTCATGCTCAATAGCTTTGAATACCGACATCAATTCTTGAACCATTTGAAGGCTCATCGCGTTGCGTGTCTTGGGTCGGTTCAGCGTGATCTGCAAAACATGGTCTTGCAGATCAATTAGTAAGGTTTCGCATTGCGGAAGCGTTGTCATTCAGTCGCTCCTTACTTCTTTTTCTTCGGTAGGGTGCCCATCAGCTTACAAATAATGCCAAGCATAATTTCGTCAGCACCACCGCCGATAGATACCAAACGAATGTCGCGCATCGCACGCGAAACAGGGTTTTCCCACATGTAGCCCATACCACCCCAATACTGCAAGCAGCTGTCCGCAACTTCACGGCCGAGACGGCCGGCTTTAAGTTTCGCCATAGAGGCTAGCATCGTGACGTCTTTTTTGTTGATGTATCCTTCAACGCCTTGATAAACCATGCAGCGCAGTGCTTCGATTTCTGTTTGAAGTTCGGCTAAACGGAAATGAATCACCTGATTATCTAGCAGAGGCTGTCCAAAGGTTTGGCGCTCACGACAATAATCAATGGTTTGGTCAACGCATTGTTCGAGCCCTTTCAAAATGTTTGCAGCACCAAATAAACGCTCCTCTTGGAATTGAAGCATCTGCATCATAAAGCCTGAACCTTCTGCGCCAATTCTGTAACGCTGCGGAATACGAACGTTATCAAAGAACACTTGTGCGGTTTCAGAACTGCGCATACCAAGTTTGTTTAGGCGTGGCGCTACTTCGATACCAGGCGTATTCATTGGAACAACGATTAAGGACTTATTCAGATGTACTTTGTCGTCAGAGGTGTTGGCCAATAGGCAGATATAGTCTGCTTTCGGGGAGTTTGTAATCCACATTTTTGTACCGTTGATGACATAGTCATCACCGTCTTTTTTTGCAGTAGTTTTGATCGCGGCGACGTCTGAACCAGCGCTTGGTTCTGATACACCAATACAACCAATCATGTCGCCACTGATAGATTGCGCTAAGAACTCTTCGCGCAACTCGTTTGAGCCAAAGCGCGCGAGGGCAGGGGTACACATATCAGTTTGAACACCGATCGCAAGTGGCACGCCGCCACAATGTGCCGCGCCAAATTCTTCGGCCGCTACGATGTTGTAGCTGTAATCAAGGCCCATGCCGCCGTATTCAGTAGGCTTACTGATCCCAAGAAGCCCTAAATCGCCAAGCTTCTTGAACATTTCTTTCATTGGGAACTCGCCCGCTTTTTCCCACTCATCACAATATGGGTTAATTTCGTTTTCTACGAAGTTCTTAACGGTGCGTCGTATCTCGTTGTGCTCTTGTGTAAAAATCATGTGAATTGCCTCTTACAAAACTGTTTTTATTCTGTCGGTTACCAAGCTTAAAGTCGTGCCACGCCAAAGGTGTTCGGGCGTAGAGTTCGACGTTTTTCTTCGTCACAAATATCTAACAAAAATGCTAATACTTTTCGGGTGTCACGGGGGTCGATAAGTCCATCATCCCAAAGCCTTGCCGTGCCATATAGTGAGGTTGAACCTTTATCCAATTTGTCGGCAGTAGCTTTTTCTAGAACGTCTAACATTGCGGGATCTGCTTCTTTACCCATTTTAGCGTGCTTGTCTTCGGTAACAATACGCAAGACCTTGCCAGCTTGCGCTCCACCCATTACAGCCGTTTTACTGTTTGGCCAAGCGAAGATAAAACGAGGGTCTAATCCGCGCCCACACATTGCATAGTTACCTGCGCCGTAAGAGCCGCCAACCACGATGGTAAGTTTCGGTACGCTTGCGTTAGCCACGGCTTGCAGCATCTTAGAGCCGTGTTTGATAACGCCATTTTGTTCTGCATCGGTTCCAACCATAAATCCGGTTGTATTATGGAAGAACAATAGGCTTGTGCCGGACTGCTCGCATAGTTGGATAAACTGCGCAGCTTTTGCCGCACCTTTTGGTGTGATTGGCCCATTGTTACCGATCAGCCCGCATGCATGGCCTTCAATTTTTAAGAAGCCACAAACGGTTTGATTATCGAACTCGGGTTTGAAATCGACGAATTCAGATGAATCCGCAATACGCGCAACTATCTCACGAACGTCATAAGGTTGTTTGCTATCACTTGGAACAACGCCGATAAGCTCGTCAGGACTAAATTTTGGTTCTTCCCATTGTCGTTCTGCTTTAGAGCTGAGTTGCTCGTTCCATGGTACTTGTTTGACCATGTCGCGCATCATACGAATGCCGTCGGAATCATCTTCAGCGAGAAACTCTGCGGTACCTGCGGTTTGTGCGTGCATCTCCGCACCACCTAGCTCCTCATCGGTAGCAATTTCACCGGTTGCTGCTTTAAGTAGAGGAGGTCCTGCCAAGAACATTTTGGCCTGTTCTTTTACCACAATAGAGTAATCGGAAAGACCTGGTTGGTAGGCTCCACCTGCCGTCGCATTACCATGTACAATCGTGAACTGCGGGATACCTGCTGCGGACAAACGAGCTTGATTCGCAAAACCGCGCGCACCATGCACAAAGACATCGGTTGCATAGTTTAAGTTGGCGCCGCCACTTTCAGCCATCGTGACAATCGGCAGTTTATTCTCTTTTGCGATCTCTTGAAGACGCAATGTTTTCTCGAGCCCCGTAGGTGATATGGTGCCACCCTTGATCGCGCTATTGCTTGCTACGACCAAACAGCGGATGCCGCAAACATACCCGATGCCAGCGATGACGCCACCGCCAGCCATAGAGCCGTCTTTATCATCATGCATTTTATAACCAGCTAAGGAGCTGATTTCTAAAAATGGTGTATTGCGGTCTAGCAAGAGATTGATGCGTTCACGAGGTAAAAGTTTTCCACGTTTCTGAAATTTCTCTTTTGCCTGCAGTTCTTTATCGAGAACCTTCTGTTCGATTTCACGGAAGCTATCGATATGGGCCTGCATGGCATCTTTGTTTGCCTGAAACTGCTCTGAGTGAGCATCAATCATTGATTCCAAAATACTCATTAGTGTTTGGCCTTTTTATTAGTCTTTGAATATGTCGGGCGTTTCGGAACGGTGGAAACCGTCGTAGGGTTCTGAGTTTTTCGCATTCGGTAATGGGAATACGCGACCACCTTGAGAGGCGCCACCATCAATGCGTAGACAATCACCGCTAATAAAATTAGCGCCGTCGCTTAGTAAGAAGCAGATCGCAGCACTCACCTCTGCTTCGGTTCCCATGCGTTTGACAGGAACGGCGTCTTTTAGACTGCGAATCCATGGTTTCAATGCCGGAGGGTAACTATCCATACCACTCGACATGATCCACCCAGGCGCAACGGCATTCACGCGAACACCTGAGTTACCCCATTCCACAGCTGCGGTTTGAGTGAAATTCACCATGCCCGCGCGTGCGGCACCGGAGTGTCCCATATTTGGCATGCCACCCCACATGTCTGCGACGATATTTACAATCGAGCCGCCATGTTTTTGCATGCTGGCTAAGTACACTTCTTTAGCCATCAAAAAGCCGCCTGTCAGATTTGTACGCACGACTGTTTCCCAACCTTTTTGGTTAATACCCGTAAGAGGGGATGGGAACTGGCCGCCAGCGTTATTCACTAGGCCGTGGATGATTTCGTTATTTGCTTTGATGGCTTTGATACACACTTTCACGGCATCTTCGTCGCGAATATCGCAGGCATGTGCTTCAGCGCTGCCGCCGTCTTCAAGGATTTCTGCTTTTACGCTTTCGAGCTTTTCAATTTTCCGCCCAATGAGCACAACGTGAGCCCCAAGCTGAGCAAGTTCGTGGGCTGTGCAACGTCCGATGCCGCTACCGCCGCCGGTCACGATCATGGTTTTGCCTTCAAACAGGCCTTCTTTTAACACTGATTGATATCCTGACATCGATTTACTTCTCTAAACTTGCGTATATTTCTTGGGAAACCGGAATTGGGAACTCTAATAACTGTTGGCCGTAGGCTTTACCTTGTGGGTCGATGCGCAGACTTGCGACACCGCCTCCGCCAAGGCTGTTTTCGAGTAGGAAATTCATTGCGCTGAATCCGGGCATATTCCAACGCGTTACCTTACCGGTTTTAGGATCTAAGGTATGTCGCATAAAGTTCGCGACAGCGTCACTGCTTAGTGCTGCTTTAATGAATGGCATATAAGCTGGCTCTCTTGCGATCACGCCAATATTGGCATGATTGCCTTTGTCACCACTGCGAGCATAAGCAAGTTTGATTAACGGAACGGTGTGAGGTGTTGCTGTTTCGAGTGCGTCACCTATATAGTTTTCGCTCGGGCAAAGTGCTTCAAAGTCTTCATGAGGCAGGTTGACTACGAGTGTTTGCTCATCAAACTTCACTGCAAGATCGACAGTCGACTTAGGAATCAAACATGAATAGAGGCGTATCTTCGGCCAAACAGTAGGGCGACCTCCGACAATGCCTGTAATACCCGGAGCCATGCCAGTTGCGGCTTGAGCAATTTCTTTTGAAAACAATACAAGCGACTTTTTGTCTGGGCTAGCGACAGAAATCTTCACAACAATCTCTCGACACATCTCAGCCTTGGCATGCTCGCCGTATGTGGCTTCAGAACCGAGTAGTTCGATACTGGTTTCCGAATAAGGTCTTAAGCCTTTTGCTTCGATCATACGGGAGGTTTTAGACAAAATGGCTTTGGCCACGGCTTGTGCTTTTGCTTTTGCATTGATGCCAGCAAGTAAAAATGTCACGGTACATTTAAAACCGTCGGGGTAGGTGGCCGATACTTTGTATTGATCAGTTGGTGCTTTACCTAGGGCGCCAGATACCCGAACGAGATTGTCTGCGGCTTGTTCTAGCTTCACTTGTGTAAAGTCACACACAACATCAGGAAGGATATAGTTTTCTGGGTCGCCGATTTCGTAAACGATTTGCTCTGCAACCGTTGCTGTTGTGACTAAACCGCCCGTTTTTTCAGGCTTTGTGATAACAAATTCTGCGTCTTGATCTATTTCTACAATAGGGAAGCCCATGTCATCAAACCCATCTTTGACCAGTTCCCAGTCAGTGAAATTACCACCAGTACAGTGCGCTCCACATTCGATAATGTGTCCAGCTAGAGAGCCTTGAGCGAGTTTGTCGTAATCGCTCCATGACCAATCAAATTCATGCATCATGGCGCCGAGAACGACTGCACTGTCGACTACGCGACCGGTAATGACAATATCAGCATCTTCAGCAAGAGCAGCCGCAATGGCTGGAGCACCCAAGTATGCATTCATACTTACGAACATAGGAGGCATAGGTGTGCCAGAGAACATTTCAACGACGCCTTGATCAGCGAGCTTTTTCTTTAATGGAAGGACGTTGTCTCCATCGACCATAGCGATCTTTAATTCGATACCCGCTTTTTCTGCTATCGCTTTTAATGCTTCTACGCACGCTGCTGGATTTACGCCGCCGGCATTACTGATCACTTTAATGCCTTGGGTTTTGATTTTCTCAAGAAGAGGTGCCATGACCGTCTTCACGAAGTCTGGTGCAAAGCCAGCGCTCGGATCTTTCATTTTCTGACCAGCCATAATCGACATGGTGATTTCTGCGAGATAGTCAAAAACCAAGTAATCGATGTTGCCTTTATCGACGAGTTGCTGTGCTGCGGTTTCGGTGTCACCCCAAAACGCTGATGCGCAACCAATTCTTATTTTTTTCGCTTCTGCCATTGTGCGTTTTTTCCTGTCTAAGACGGCGCTACTCGCGACGTGAAACTGAGTTAAAAAAGCAGATGAGATGGGTTACTCATTTTTGGTATCAGCACCTTACCAAGCAAGTGCTTGGTTTGTAAATAGTTCGCAAGCTCGTTATTATCAGTTTTTTGTAAATACTTATTTCTAGGGAGTGGCTGGTGGCCGTTATTGTTGAACAAGAAAAACTTGATTTAGTCGATGATCTTGTCGAGCAAGGTGAGGTGACAGACCCTAGAACGCCTAAAGGACGATTGCTTGCAAAAGCGGCGAAGCTATTTCGTGTCAAGGGATACGAGCGTACGACGGTAAGAGACTTAGCAGCGGCTGTCGGCATTCAATCTGGCAGCATTTTTCATCACTACAAATCGAAAGAAGAGATTCTGTTAGCGATGATGAAAGAGGTTGTTATCTACAACACGCATTTAATGCGTCGCCGCATAGAAGAAGCAGACAGCATTGAGAGCAAACTACTCGCGCTCATCAAGTGTGAGATAGATGCGATCAACGGCGTAACTGGCGATGCAATGTCTGTTCTCGTCTATGAATGGCGAAGTCTTTCAGAAGAGAAGCAAGACTACATTCTTGGCTTACGCAGTGAATATGAAGGCATTTGGATGCAGACGCTTGAGGCTGCCAAATCAGATGGCAAAGTGCAGGGTGATACATTTGTCTTAAGACGCCTATTAACCGGGGCTATTAGTTGGACGACGACATGGTATGATCCAAAAGGGTCGATGGATTTAGATGCCTTGTCGGTAGAGGCACTCCATTTGGTGATTAAGCAGTAGCTTGTCGCTTATTGTTTATAATCGATAGGCGCTAAATATGTCTAAGCAAAAAGAGATATCGAGTGACCCAGATGCCAAAGGGAATGAGATGACCCTGTGGCAGACGACGCAAAGTGTTTTGTATGCAATGCTTGGTGTTCAAAAGTCGAAAAATGCCAAACGCGATTTCAGCAAGGGAAAAGCGAGTCATTTCATCATTATTGGTATTTTGTTTGGCGTATCGTTTGTGATTGCACTCGCGTTACTTGTGCGCTTTATTTTGAACCAAGTTGTTGTTTCGTAATCTGCAGCAGATCAGCCCCGCAAGTCCAAGAAGAAATAATCCAAATGAAGACGATTCATCGACCTTTGCGATAGGTTTTTGCACCGGGTTCTTTATTCCTTCGAGTTGAATATTGTCGAGATAGACCGTCTCGGTTTGGCTATTTACGTCAAGCGCAAAGCGGATAGATGTAATGGCAGCATCTGATAATAAAATGCTGGCGTTATAACTTCCTGCAGTTTCGAGGGTCGTTTCAAAGATAATGCTTTTCGCGGCCGTATTCATAAGTTCTACTAGCAATGTGTCGCTCTTTTCAGTGCTGCTTAGCACTTGCCAATCAAAGCTTAATTCAAGGCTTACGTATTGATGCGTGTCGATGTCGATTTGAGCGAATGTGAATCCGGCACTAGGTATGTCTCGTAAACGAAGTCGTTCAAGATAGATTGCAACATCGTTGTCTTGCGCTTCGTTAGTAAGCCATGCAGGCCCAACGTCGTCGCTATTGATGCGTGAAAAATCATCTTGAAAGATGATTGCGCTATGCGCGTTGGCAGAAATTAAGAATATGAACGTGCACAGAACTGCACGAAATGTGTTTTTCGTTGTCATATTTCATCCTTGAAATAGTGTTATGGTCGGCTTTCCCTTGCCTCAATGCATAGTAGCAATGGTGTTCAAGGGATCTCAAGACTGTAGTTGACGAAAATTTACTTAATTGAGCGATATTTATGATGTTTTGGCGATGCTCCGCAGAGATATTTTACTTGCTACTGCTAGACTCAAAATATAACGAGCAGCATGTATGTTGTTTCAATCGTCTTTTGAGTAGAACTAGATTGTGATTTTGAAGGATTGGTCTTTACAGGGTCGTATCGGTGGGTGGTGCATAGTGCTCGTTACTATGCTTCTGACTGCTTGTGGTGGCGGTAGCTCTGAGGCTGATGGCTCGCAAGGTATCAACGGCGGTTTAGTGGCAGGAGGTCCTTCTCAAGCGCGAACGATTTCAGGCACCCTTCGACTCACATCATCTATGGCGCAAGATTCTGACACGCAGGTCGCGGGCTCTTTCGCTATCAATCTCAATAACAATTCCTTTTCCCAAGCGCAGAGACTAAACAACCCAAGCTCTGTTGGTGGCTATGTCAGTGCAGCTAATGGCGCATACAGCAACGGGCTTTCTTTCGCTCGTGATGATAGCGATTTCTATTCCTTGCCATTATTGAATGGACAAACACTCTCGCTTGAGGCTTATCCGGCTGACACAGGTACAAACCAGTCTATTTACTTAAGATTCCAAGTCTTCAAATCGAGCAATCAAAGCGCGCCAGTTTTTAGTGAAGATATACGTTGGGCCAGACAAGTTGAATTTGTTGCAGATGAAGACGCCGAATACTATGTATCTTTACGCTCTATTGCCCAGTCTCCTGTTAATTATCACCTTCGCTCTTCACGATCGTTAGCTGCTGGTGAGAGTTTATCGCGAGCTGGTTATGCCAAGCTCGCATCAGCTAGGGTCAATATAGTTAATGCATTTGGCGAGGTGTCGCAGCTTGATGATGGAATTCATAGTGATTTAGCTAAGCTTAAAGCGCTGCGTCTAGCCTCTCAGTTGCAAGGGATGCGCGGTGTTGCTAATGCGGAACCGGATTATTTAGTGACTGCCTCAGGCTTATCAGTGAATGATAGTTTGCGTTCGTTTCAGTGGAATTTAGATCAGTTATCTTTTCCTGAAGCATGGCAGTTTGCGTCGGGGCAGGGTGTTCGAGTAGCTGTGATTGATACGGGTGTCGCACCTAGTCATGAAGATGTTCAATCCAATATCTTGTTCAGCGACGGGTATGACTTTGTATCGGACGTACTGAATGGTGATGGGGATGGTCGTGACGCGGATGCCAGAGAAGTCGCTTTTGGAACCTTTCATGGCGCGGAAGTCGCTGGTGTGATTGCAGCAGACACTAACAATGCTAAAGGTATTGCCGGTGCCGCCTTTAATGCGAAAATCATTCCTATTCGAGTGCTAGGCAGTTCGGGAGAAGGATCTGCGTTTGATATTGCTGATGGTATTCGATACGCAGCGGGTTTGCGCACAACAGATGGTCGTCAGATTGCTGATCCTGCTGACATTATCAATTTATCGCTTGGTCTTAACATCAATAGTTTTGTCATTGAGGATGCGATACGTGATGCGGCAGCGACAGGTGTGATTATCGTTGCAGCCGCAGGCAATGAACAATCTGATCTCCCTTTTTACCCAGCTTATTACCCGGAGGTTTTTGGTGTTGGTTCCGTCAATCACACAGGGTTTAGATCATTATTTTCTAACTTCGGTGACAACGTTGATGTCATGGCTCCCGGTGGTACAGACATTAATTCGATTTACTTTGATGGGGTGGATGATGACGTCATCGCGCCAAGTAGATTAGATCGGTATGAGTTGTCGATCGGCACATCTTTCGCGGCGCCGCATGTTGCTGCGATTGCGGCGTTAATGAAGGAACTGGATCCATCTTTAGATAACGCTTCGTTTATGCGTGCACTTGAACGTGGTGAATTGACTGAGCAAGGGATGCCTGAGCAATTTTATGGTGCTGGTTTGATTAATGCTCAGAAGGCGGTTTATGCGGCAGGTGCTGATTCTTTGAATGAGCTAGAAGTGTTTCCGTCTAATTTGAGCTTTGGTAATTATGCGAGCTCTGCAAGTTTGTTTATAGGAAATGCAGGGTCGGATGATCTTACTATTGAGTTGATTTCGGCAAATGTTCCTTGGCTAGACATTTCCTTAGATAGTGTCGATGCGCAGGGCGCTAGTCGTTACGTGATTACTGTTGATCCCGACCAAGTCAGTGATCAAGCTCAGCAAGCAATGATAGAAGTTGAGTATCGTTTGGATGGCGGGGTTTTGTTGAATGAAACGGTTCCTGTTTTCAAAGCAGCCGCTGATGTTGCTGGGCAATTGTCTCGGGTCTATGTGTATTTGTTGCGCAAACAAGAAGTGAATGCGGCTGCGGGTTCATATGACATATACAGAGCGCAGCGTTTTGATGATGTGAATGCGACGGCGAATTTTCAGTTCTTTGATGTTCCTGAAGGTGAGTACTACTTAGAAGCGAGTACGGATAGTGATGGTGATGCGCGTCTCTTCGACAAGGGAGAGGCGGTAGGTGCGTATCGCTTATCAAATAATGCTTCATCACTCGTTGTCGATCGCGACAGAATCGACGTGTCTTTCGAGATTTCATATCAGAACGTTGCTGAACAATCTGGCTTCGCTAACACAATTGATCCGCAATTAGACCGAAACCTGCGTTCTTCGCAATAGGCTTTGTTTCTTAAACATCCCCCATCTTAGTCCTTAGCTATTGGCGCAAGCGCCTTAATTGTTTAAGCTCTTGCGTAATTGTATTTCAATAGTTTGTCCTTCTCATTATGTCTGAAAGCTCATCCGCAAATAAGCAGTACACCGCTGATTCGATCGAAGTTCTTAGTGGTTTAGATCCAGTAAAAAAACGTCCCGGAATGTACACCGAGACGACGCGTCCAAACCATCTTGCTCAAGAAGTTATTGATAATTCCGTCGACGAAGCCTTAGCAGGCCATGCGACCAAAATAGAGGTTGTGCTGCACGAGGATGGCTCGTTGTCGGTTACCGATAATGGTCGTGGCATGCCTGTTGATATTCATTCCGAGGAAGGACTACCGGGTGTCGAGCTAATTCTTAGTCGATTACACGCGGGCGGTAAGTTTTCTAACGATAACTACAACTTCTCTGGCGGATTGCACGGGGTTGGGGTGTCGGTTGTTAATGCGCTCTCCACAAAACTTGAAGTCTTTATCCGCCGCGATGCTAAGTTACATCGCATTGCATTCGCTGATGGCGATAAAACCGATAGCTTAGAGGTGATTGATAGCGTTGGTAAGCGAAATACCGGAACAAAAGTGCATTTCTGGCCTGACGCTCAGTATTTCGATTCGGTTAAATTCTCTATTTCTAGACTTCGACATGTCTTGCGCGCAAAAGCCGTTCTATGTCCGGGTTTGCAAGTTATTTTTCAGAACAAGCAAACGGATGAGAAGGATGAATGGCATTACGAGGATGGCTTAAAAGATTATTTGGTTGCTGCGACAGATGGCTTTGAAACTTGTCCGAAAGTTCCGTTTACTGGGTCGATGGCTGGCAATAGCGAAGCGGTTGATTGGGCAATACAGTGGTTAACCGAAGGCGGTGAAATCACTCAAGAGAGCTACGTAAACCTAATTCCAACAGCGCAAGGTGGTACGCACGTAAATGGCTTTAGAACGGGCTGTTTAGAAGCAATGCGAGAGTTTTGTGAGTTTAGAAATTTATTGCCGCGTGGCATAAAGCTTGGCCCAGAAGATATTTGGGATAAAAGCTGTTTTGTTTTATCTGCGAAGTTAGGTGACCCTCAATTCTCAGGTCAAACTAAAGAAAGGTTATCTTCACGCGAGGCTGCTGCGTTTATTTCCGGTGTAGTGAAAGACGCATTTAGCTTATGGCTTAATCAACACACTGACGAAGCGGAACAGTTAGCTGCGTTATGTATTAGTAATGCGCAAAAGCGTATGCGAGCAAGCAAAAAGGTTGTGCGTAAGAAAGTGACTTCAGGGCCAGCACTGCCAGGTAAGCTGGCGGATTGTTCTGGGGCAGATGCATTGCGTTCAGAGTTGTTTTTGGTTGAGGGTGACTCTGCTGGTGGTTCCGCAAAACAAGCACGAGATCGTGAGTATCAAGCCATCATGCCGCTCCGCGGGAAAATTCTTAATACTTGGGAAGTAGATTCTGCCGAAATTCTTGCCTCCCAAGAAGTCCATGATATTGCCGTCGCAGTGGGCGTGGATCCAGGATCAGATAATCTAGAAGGATTGCGTTATGGCAAGATTTGCATTCTTGCTGATGCGGACTCTGATGGTCTTCATATCGCGACACTTTTATGTGCTCTATTTGTACGCCACTTCAAACCACTCGTTGAAGCTGGTCATATATATGTTGCGATGCCTCCTTTGTATCGTATCGATGTGGGTAAAGAAGTGTTTTATGCTTTGGATGAAGCCGAGCGCAAGGGTGTGCTTGATCGAATCGAAGCAGAAAAAAAACGTGGCAAGGTGAATGTTCAGCGCTTTAAAGGTTTGGGTGAGATGAATCCAATGCAGTTGCGTGAAACAACAATGGCTCGCGACACGCGTCGATTAGTTCAGCTAACAATCGATGATCATGCTCAAACTGTCGAAAACATGGATATGCTGCTTGGTAAGAAGCGAGCAGCGGATCGTAAGTCTTGGCTTGAATCCAAAGGAGACATGGCCGAAGTATAAGAGACAATTCGCGGCACTTGCGGTTCACTTAGATAAGGTTTGTGATTAGTGGCGTGGTATTCGTATTCGTGTTGTTTGATGCCAGCACAGATCAATATCAGGTAGACAAGGAAATATTGCAATGGAGTTTCGTAAAGGAGAAGGCAAAGCGACTTACTTTCGCTCTGAACGCCTTCAAGTTATTGATGGTCAGTATTACATTGCCACACGAGAGGGTGAAGACCTTGGTCCTTTTGGCACGAGAGTTGAGGCAGAGAGAGGCTTAGCGCGCTTTATTGAGGCAATTCAAGATCATGACAATTACAGGTTGGCAAAATCTGCGGCATTAAACGGCGCCTGGGCGACGAATAATTTTCGCTAGTTGGCCGCAACGCATATCATCTGTTGCGAGTTTTTCGGCCAGAATTATCATCCTTTAAAACGTGACGAAGTACTCGCTCTTCCTTATGTATCAACATCTTACTTAAGTTTGTTGGCACAATAGCTAGCAGTATTCAAAAAAGCTTTCGTTTGTATTAACAAAAATAATGACGAGTCAGTGATGAGCGATATTTCAGCTAATTCAGATCCATCTCCAGTTTCATCTTCTCCTTTTTCAAAATTTAAAAAGATATCTCAAGCTATTCTTACAGGAATTATTTTGCTGTTATTGCTCGGCACCATTACATCCGGTACGAGTGAAAATATGCATGCGCAAATGCTTAAACTTGGTGCATATTTGTGGGATGACTATTTTGTGTTGCGAGGCGATCGTCCGATTACGGAGTGTGACCCACAAGAAGACATAGACAGTCGCTTAGATGTTCTAGAGCAAGAGCATATTGCTGAAAATGAAGCGTTTTCACTGTTGGTTGATGATTTTGATAGAGACTCGGCACGAGAG
Organism: Oleiphilus sp. HI0125; assembly: GCF_001635355.1. NCBI lineage: Bacteria > Pseudomonadati > Pseudomonadota > Gammaproteobacteria > Oceanospirillales > Oleiphilaceae > Oleiphilus > Oleiphilus sp. HI0125. Next base: position 4,864 of record NZ_LWGF01000724.1, on the reverse strand, counting down.
TCATTGGTGCGACAGCTCAGGGTTTGTCAGAAGAAGCATGATGAAGCCGCTATTTACGATCAAAACCTTACTCCTTCAGTTGAGATATTCCGCTCCTTGGAGCACGTGTTTGCTGACATTAGTTTGTTTGCGATCGCGCATCAGAAGCTGACCTTAATAAGTCTATTAATGCTCGCCACGATTGTGGCAACCGCTAAGCGCAGCCATATTGCTTTTAGAGCGGTTCACCATTTTAAAGATCACTATATTTCGACTACGGCGCAGTTTATTTCTCATGTCGGCCTTGGCGTTTCTGGTTATGCCTTCTACATAGGGTCGTTGAATTCAGGAACCGAAGTGACCAATCCAGAGTTGTTCTTTGCGCTCATGGGAGGCTGTGCGGTGTTGTCTGCGATTAACGTCTATCAGTTCTTCACTCCGCGTCGTGATGAGTTAGAAGAGGGTGGTGGATGGCTGCGCTCCTTACTTACGATTCCAATTCAAACCTTCATGTTACTCGCGGCGTGCTTTCATTTCTTTATTACAGAAGGTCATTTGCCGGGCATCGCTATTTATTTCACGCAGATCTTCCAGCTCACCAATCTTCATTTGGCGATTGGTCTTTATATTCTTGCCGGCATGATGCTAAAAGAAACACTTCTAGGTGCGAAGTTGTTTGATGTATTCCGTCCTTGGAAGCTTCCGCCCGAAATGATGGCATTTGTGGCAATTGCGTTGATGGCATACCCAACGGCTTACACAGGAGCCTCAGGTATCATCATTATCGCTATGGGTGCAGTGGTTTATCAGGAGATGCGTCGTGTCGGTACGCGCAGGCAGTTGTCACTTGCCGTGACCGCGATGACCGGCTCTGGTGTTGTATTACGCCCTTGTTTGTTGGTCGTAGGTATCGCGATTCTTAACAAAGAGGTCGTGACGGACGAGCTGTTCCATTGGGGCTTTAGGGTGTTCTTATTAAGCATGGTGGTATTTGCTGTATTTGCATTGATTACCAAAAAAGAGCCTTTGAATCCTGCGCCGGTGAGCGAAGCATTGATGCCGTCTTTAAGACTTGCGAAGCCCTTGATTCCATATATTGCTATTTTGGCTGGTACCTTAGTTGTTTACGCCTATTTGCTAGATACCTATTTGGATGAATTTTCTGCGCCGATCGTTTTACCTGTGCTGGTAGCCATTGTGTTGATCTGGGAGAGAAAGTTCAGTTCAGACTTTGAAGAGCGCAATAAAACGGCTATGGCCGCACCGACAGTGTCGTCGGCGTTTCATAAGGCTGTAGATAATTCTGCTATTCAGATTGGTGCTTTGCTAATGCTGATGGCGTGTTCATTTACAGTTGGCGGCATCATCGAGCGTGGGGGCGGCGTACTAGAAATTCCAGAAGTATTTGAATCGCAATATGCTGCAATGATCTTTATGGTCTTGTTCTTAGTGCTGATCGGAATGGTTATGGATCCGTTCGGTGCGTTGATTTTGGTGACGGGTACCATCGCGCCGGTAGCTTATGCTCAAGGGATTCATCCTATTCACTTCTGGATGACCGCATTGATGGCGTTTGAGTTGGGTTATTTGAGTCCGCCAGTGTCATTGAATCACTTGTTAACGAGACAGGTTGTTGGTGATAAAGAGGTGACATTGGCATTACAAGAAGGTGACACTTTCTACTATCGTCATGAGCGTATTATCTTGCCATTACTCGTTATGGGGACAACCTTGATTCTTGTGGCATTTGGTCCGCTTATTTACTTTGAGTTTTATCCATTGCCATAGTGCTCTATATAGAGCAGGGAAGTAGAGCTTTATTGTTACGGGATTAAGTACTTTTCCCTTTATTTGGAACATAAAAAAACGGCGCTAAAAGCGCCGTTTTTTTATGTCTGGGTGTTTGGCTCGTTATGCTGCGCCAACTAACTTTTTGATGCTACCAACAACATTGTCGCCTTTGAATGGCTTAACAATCCAGCCTTTTACGCCAGCTGCTTTGCCGCGAGCCTTCATGCGTGGGTCGCTTTCTGTTGTGAGCATAATAATATTTACGCCTTGGTTGTTAAGGTCGCTACGTACCTTTTCAGCCATGGTTAAACCGTCCATGTTTGGCATGTTCACATCTGAAATAACGAGCTTAATTTGACTGTCGCGCTGTAGCTTATCAAGACCGTCTTTACCGTCTATTGCTACTTCTACACTTAGGTCATTAGCGGCTAAAAAGCTGCTTACTTCGTTACGTACAGTTGCTGAATCATCAACTACTAGTATTTGTGCCATGATGCTTTCCTCGCGTTTGCTTCTGCTGAAAGGCCAAGCCTTTCTTTTTCTTAATTTTATTAGTACTGCTTAATTTTGATTATAGCTGTTTCGCTGTAAGTGCAAGTTATTGTTTAAAAAAACTCCAATTCGCCGTTATCAACGAATTCATCGACCGCTTTTTCACTCTCTGCGAACTTCTCTGGAGACCAGCTCAAGTTGAAGATTAGGCGCTGGTATAAAGTAATGTCCGGGAAGCGCATTTGCGGGTCATGCAAAGTAAACTTGAAGCATAACTGCGGTTCTGTTGAGCCGAATGAAATGTGCTTGCGTTGGTGGTTGACCATGATAGGGACTTGTGTGCGAAGGCCTTCGCTGCTGACTTCATTTGTGAAGTAGCGTGAGCGAATGCTTCCCCAGATCAGGTTTGTTGCTTCGTTGAGAATGCCGTTGCTATCGCGCGAATCTGGTTGCGTTTTTTCAATATGAGATGCGCCAGATCGAATTAGGTCTAATACTTCGTTTTCTGTTGTTTGAAGCATCATATAGCCACGGCACCAGTCGCTCTCTAGCGGAATTAGGCTAAACAGCTCTCCGTATATAATTTGATCTTTAACCAAATAGGGTAGATCGTTACGTACTTCTACTCCCGGAATGATGCTTTCAAATGCTTCCTTAGATAGATCAATCACACCGCTAGCAAGCTCTGCAGGGTAGTACATGCTGCAGATATAGTTGTCGACAAGTTCATTGAGTTTGTCAGCTTCTTCGACTTGGTAGCAGCCAGCTAGAGCTTCTTGAATTGATGGAGGAAGGTCATCCATGCTATCGGTATGTTCACGACGCATAAAAATAGGAAGTTCAGGGCGTGCTCTATGGATCTTTGTGCATAGCTCCAAGCCGCTAACGTCATTTAAATCTTTGGCTTCTGATAAAAATACAGCACCTAAATCTACGTTTGATGCCATGACTTCGCTAATTTCGTTAGAGGCGTCGCGCAGGCCAATTGTGTTGTTGCCGGTGCAAACCTTTAAACCAATAAGGTTGTGCTTTGTGCATACATCTTTCAATACACTTAGGGCGTCATCATTGCATTCGTGTACTAATACTTTACTGACAATCTGTGTTTCTTTTGTCATTACTGCCTCTTCTTATATTTAAAATAGCTCTAGTTCACCGCACTCGGTGTCTTCAATTTCTTCTTCTGCAAAAGAAACTGGCTTAATCTCGTAATTCAATTCTTCTTTGTTGCATACGTAAACGCTGCATTGAAAAAGTGTTTGTCCATTTATCTCAACATGTTGGTGTGCTTCATAGCTTGGTCTTTGAGACAGCATGTATTTCATGCTGCCAGCTTCTAAGCGATTCGGCGTAGACATGCCAAGGCTCGGAATAAATGCGTTGATTCCTCTTTTGATTGAGCCACACAAGGTGTTGCCAAGCTCACCAATAAAGTCATAAAAGCGTTCGTCGCCTAGGCTTTCGCTTGTAGCGTTCAGCTTTTGCGCTACGTAAGCACGGCTCTGATCGTCGTGATTGAGATGAATCAGCGTGAGTACACGAAATTCCTGAGAAGAGATCGTGAGCATATAAAACTGTTCGAATTCTTCGTGCGTTGATTGGTTAGTGTCACTGCTGACTACATCGATGCCTTCACTCGAGTAGTAGGTTTCATCCATCGCAGATTTGAATAATCGCTGAATTTCTCGGTTGAAATCGAGTTGACTCATCTTCTATACCTCTCGTTATGCTACTTGCACGCGACTAATGAGGTCTTTCACAATTTCATTCGTTGCAGATACATCTGTCAGAATCATTTTTCCGCCAGCTTGAATGTCTTGGAATGTTGTCGTGGTTAAAAAGTCATTCTTGTTAAGATTTTCTTTATAGCTCTCACTGAGCTCTTGGCTGCGCATGGCAAGGCTTCGTACTTCGTCAGCAACGACAGCAAAGCCTTTGCCATGCTCTCCAGCGCGCGCAGCTTCAATCGCGGCATTCAAGGCAAGAATCACAATCTGCTTAACAATGTTGAAGAACTCTTGGTTTTGATGATGCATTTCGGCGTTGTGTTCCATCAACTGTGTCAGGCTTTCGTGCCAGCGTTCAAACGTCACTAGAAGGTTGGTTAGTTCTGCCAAGTCTTTCTCTACGTGCTCTAATTTTTCTGTGAGGAGGAATTGCTCGCGTTCGTGTTCATGGCGAAGAGATTGAATCTGCGCTTCGTAGTTCTGTGCGAGCTCGTTCTTTTCGTTTAGAGACAGTTCTTTGGTATGTGCTAACTCGTGCTCTAGCTCTGCATACTTGCTATTCATACTTGCTTGATCAAGTTCGAACTCTTGTTTGAGGGTATCGAGTTCTGAGGTCTCAATCATTGAGCTGATGCTGTTTTGTAGTGCGCTGGTCTCGGCTACTTGTGCTGAGAGCAGCTTGCTTGTCTTGATACTCTTTACAGCTAAGAAAATAATAAGAGCAGTGCTTACTACTAATGCAGAAACTAGAATTGTGGTCATGGTTACTCGCCGAACTGATAATGAAGCTATTGTTTTTTATTTTGCGCGTTTTTTATTTTTTTACGCTTATAAAATTAGCCTAGCACTATCTATACAAACTGCCTTTTTTTTGA